>CAVCBG010000054.1:0-7370 GCA_963600285.1 Anaerovoracaceae bacterium | reverse complement strand
TCGAAGAAGCTGACGCCTTATCAGATCACGATGCTGACAAGCTTCCCCCTGATCATGATCTCCTGCAATCAGACGCTGTCGCTGCTGATGCAGGTGCCGCTGCTGCGCTCCCTGTATGAGAAGCACGGCCTCGACAACGAGCAGATGATGCTGGACCTTTCCAACACCACCGCGCTGAACGCCGGCCTCGTCCCCTGGTGCCTGGCGATCAGCAATCCCCTCGAGATCCTCGGAGGCAGCGCGGCCGCCATTCCGTTGGCGTTCTTCCTTTACTTCCCCGGCCTCATCGCGCTGATCCGTGATATTCGTAAGCACCGCGCGCGCCGCGAAGCCCTTCCTATGTGATTTTTGTTATTTATATATTGAACATAGGCTGTTGTCAGACAATCCTACGCGTAGATATGGTACAATGTAAGCAAACCATTAGTGGGAATGTGTTCCCATTTAACTTTTGCGGGTGTTCAAAGGAGTGGTGAATATGAGTAATGATGTAGGAAAAAGTGTCGCCCGCGTAGATGCTTTTGACAAAGTAACCGGGCGGGCAAAATATACCGATGACCTCTGCGACCGCAGCGCGTTGATCGTGCGGGTCGTGCGGTCCAAGATCGCGCACGGCTTCGTGAAGTCCATGGATATTTCCGAGGCGCTTCAGGTTCCGGGCGTGGTGAAGATTATCACCTGCTTTGATGTTCCGAATATTCCGTTCCCGACCGCCGGTCATCCGTGGTCGGTCGAGAAGGCGCATCAAGACGTGGCGGATCGACTGCTGCTGAACAAACACATCCGTTATTACGGTGACGATATCGCCGTCGTGATCGCGGAAAATGACATCGCGGCCGTGCAGGCCATGCGCAAGGTCAAGGTTGAGTATGAGGAACTTCCGTTCGTCCTCGACCCGATCGAAGCCATGAAAGACGGCGCGCCGCAGATTCATGAAGAGTTCCCGAACAATATTCTCAAGCACACCGGTGTCAACATCGGCAACTATGAAGAAGCCATCAAGGAACCGGGGCTGATCTGCATTGACAAGTGGTACACCACCCAGACCGTGCAGCACTGCCACATTGAGAACCATATCGCTTACGCGTACGAAGAGGCGGGCAAGATCGTCATCGTCTCCTCCACGCAGATCCCGCACATCGTCCGCCGTACCGTCGGTCAGGCGCTGGGCATCCCGTGGGGCGACGTCCGCATCATCAAGCCGTACATCGGCGGCGGTTTCGGCAACAAACAGGATACCCTGTACGAACCGCTGGTGGCCTACTGCTCCATGCAGGTCGGCGGCCGTCTCTGCAAGCTGGATGTCCCGCGTGAAGATACCTTCGCCAGCAACCGCGTACGCCACGCGATCAAGTATCACATTACCTCTTGGTGCCGTCCCGACGGTACTTACGTAGCCCGCAAGCTGGAATGCTTCTCCGATCAGGGCGCTTACGCCTCCCACGGTCATTCCATCGTCGCGAAGGGTATGGGCTGCTTCTCCCAGATGTATCCCTGCCCGAACATTATCGCGGACGCTTACACCGTCTACACCAATAAGTCCGTCGCCGGCGCCATGCGCGGTTACGGTATTCCGCAGACGATGTTCGCCTACGAATCCCATACCGAGGATGTCTGCAAGGCGCTGAACCTCGACCCGATCGAGTTCCGCTACAAGCACATCATGCCGAAGGGCTTCATGGACGGCTTCTCCAAGAACGTCAACTACTACGACTCCTACAGAGAGTGCATGGACGAAGCCATCCGCCGCACCGACTTCACGGCGAAGCACAAGGCTTACGAGAACCAGACCGGCCCGATCCGCAAGGGTATCGGCCTCGCCTGCTTCTGGTATAACACCGCCGTATGGCCGATCTCCCTTGAGCACTCCTCCTGCCGCATGGTCATGAACCAGGACGGCACGATCCAGCTGCAGGTCGGCGAAACCGAAATCGGTCAGGGTGCCGATACCGCTTACGCCCAGATGGCTGCCGGCGCGCTCGGCTTGAAGAGCTACCACGATGTGCACGTCATCTCCAATCAGGATACCGACGTCACCCCGTTCGGCCTCGGCGCGTATGCCTCCCGTCAGACTTATGTGGTCGGCTTCTCCATCACCCAGACCGCCCGCATTCTCAAGGAAAAGATCCTCGATTACGCGCACGAAATCTGCCGCATGCCGGTTGAGATCCTCGACATTCAGGACAGCAACGTCATCCGCAAGTCCGACGGCGCCGTTCAGGTCTCCCTGAAGGACCTCGCCACCGAAGCCTTCTACAGCCTGACGCACTCCGTCCATCTGACCGCCGAGTCCACGTATCAGATCAAGTCCAACGCCTATTCCTTCGGCTGCTGCGTCGCGGAAGTGGAAGTCAACATCCCGCTCTGCAAAGTCAAGCTGCTGAACATCACCAACGTCCATGACTGCGGTAAGCTCATCAACCCGGCGCTTGCTCAGGCTCAGGTACACGGCGGTATGTCCATGGGTATCGGTTACGCGCTGAACGAAATTCTCCGCTTCGACGAGAAGACCGGCAGACCGCTCAACAACAACCTGCTGGACTACAAGCTGTCCACCATCATGGACCATCCGCATTTGGATGTCGCGTTCATTGAGAACCCGGAGCCGACCAACCCGTTCGGCACGAAGGCTCTCGGCGAACCGCCTGCCACCCCGGGCGCCCCGGCCATCCGCAACGCCATCCTGCAGGCGACCGGCGTCGAACTTGACTCCCTGCCGATGAACCCGCACCTGCTCTACAAGCGGTTCTGCGAAGAAGGCGTGATCAACGATCCTTGGAAGGAGGAAGCCTAATTATGTACGATATGAAAGAACTCTATGAAGCTTTTTCCGTTCAGGAAGCGATCCAGCTGCGTCTCGAACATCCCGAAGCGCAGATCATCGCCGGCGGTTCCGATGTCCTCGTGCAGATGCGCGAAGGCAAACGGGCCGGGAAAGAGCTGATCTCGATCTACCTGATCGATGAACTGCGCGGCGTCAGCATGGACGCGGACGAGAACATCCGCATCGGTTCGCTGACTTCCTTCTCTCACATCACGCGCGACCCGATCATCCAGAAACATATCAACGTCCTCGGCGAGGCCGTTGACATGGTCGGCGGTCCGCAGATCCGCAACATCGGCACCATCGGCGGCAACACCTGCAACGGTGTGACCTCCGCCGACTCCGCGTCGACCCTTCACGCCTGGGAAGCCGTCATCGAGCTGACCGGTCCCGAAGGCGTCCGCCGCGTCCCGATCAAGGATTTCTACATCAAGGCGAGCACCGTCGATATTCACCCCGGTGAGATCGAAACGGCCGTCCTGATCCCGAAGGCGAGCTACGACCGAACCTACGGCTTCTACTTCAAATACGCCATGCGCAACGCGCTGGATATCGCCATCACCGGCTGCTCGGTCAATGTCCGCCTGAGCGAGGACAAGAAGACCTACGACCGCGTCCGCATTGCTTACGGCGTCGCCGGCCCTGTCCCGATGCGCGCCCCGTCCGCGGAAGCGTTCATCAACGGGAAAGCCGTCAGTGAAGAGAACATCAACAACTTCGGTCCCGAAGTCCTCAAGGACATCAATCCCCGCGACTCTTGGCGTGCCTCGAGAGATTTCCGCCGTCACATCGCGGTGGAATTGGCGCGGCTCTGCCTGCGGGAAGCGACGAAGCGCGCGGGAGGAGAAATCGCATGAAAGATCAATACAGATTAGTCGAATGCAATATCAACGGGAAAGACGTCGCGGTCATGGTTGACTGCCGCGCCTCCCTGACGGATATGCTGCGTAATGACTTCCGCCTGACCTCCGTGAAGAAGGGCTGCGAAGTCGGTGAATGCGGCGCCTGCAATGTCCTCATTGACGGCGAAGCCTTCAACTCCTGCATCTACCTCGCGGTTTGGGCGCGCGGCAAGAAGATCCGCACCCTCGAATCCCTGATGGGCCCGAACGGTGAGCTCTCCGACATTCAGCAGGCGTTCATTGATGAGACCGCCGTCCAGTGCGGTTTCTGTACGCCGGGCTTCATCATGACCGCGGTCGAGATCCTCGAATCCGGCAAGCTCTACACGGATGACGAGCTGCGCAAGCTGCTCTCCGGTCATCTCTGCCGCTGCACCGGCTACGAGAACATTCTCAAGGCTGTCCGCAAGACGATGTATAAGCGCCTCGGCGTTGAACTGCCCGAACAGTATAAGTAAAAGATAATGAATGGGATGCTTCGGCATCCCATTGCCGCTTCGGTCTCCCGGGACGCGGAGACCGAAGCCTCGGATCTTGCGATCCGACAGCGTCCCCTTCTTCCCAAGGGAGGAGGCCGGCGGAGTGGGACGGGATTCGCCCGTGGACTGTTTCGACCGTACGGCATTTATCTGAAAGCCGGCCGCGTTTTGCCGGCATCCGATTTTATTTTTTCGGAGATGGATACATGACGCAATTTATCGTTAATCACCAACCTGTTACGGCGGAGAAAGATCAATCGCTGCTGCGTTTTCTCCGTGACGAACTTCATATCACATCGGCAAAGGACGGCTGTTCCGAAGGCGCCTGCGGTACCTGTACGGTGCTCATCGACGGCAAAGCTGTCCGCGCCTGCATTGTCAACACGCGAAGCCTCGAAGGCCGCTCCGTCATCACGATGGAAGGGCTCGAGGACTTCGAACGCGATGTCTACACCTGGGCGTTCGGTGAAGCCGGCGCGGTCCAGTGCGGCTTCTGCATTCCGGGCATGGTCATCTGCGCCAAAGGCCTGCTGGATGTCAACCCCGACCCGACCGAGGAAGAGATCCGCCACGCCATCCGCCACAATATCTGCCGCTGCACCGGCTACGTCAAGATCGTCAAGGCCATTCAGCTGGCGGCGGAAGCCTTCCGCAAGGGTGTGATCCCCGCGCAGGAAACGGAATGGAAACTCGGCGCCAACGTGCACCGTATCGACGTCAAGGATAAGGTCACCGGCAAGGGGCTTTACCCGGACGACATTTACATGGACAACATGCTCCACGTGGTCGCGCTGCGTTCCAAGTACCCGCGCGCCCGCCTGCTCGGCCTCGACATTGAAGCCGCGAAGGCCTACCCCGGCGTGGCGGCGGTCATCACCGCGGCCGACATCCCCGGTTCGCATATCGTCGGCCACCTGGTCAAGGACTGGCTGGCGATGGTTCCCGTCGGCGAAGTCAACCACTTCCTCGGCGATGCCGTTGCCCTGGTCGCCGCGGAGACCCGCGAGATCGCGGAACAGGCCTGCAAGCTGATCAAAGTGGATTGGGAAGAGCTCCCGCATGTCAGCACGATCGAAGAATCCATGGCTCCGGACGCGCCCGTCGTTCATGACGGCGGCAACCTCTTCGTCCATAAGCATGTCAGCCGCGGCAACGCCGACGAGGCGATTGCTCATTCCAAATATCAGCTCCACGATAAATTCTCCACGCCGTGGACGGAGCACGCCTTCCTCGAACCGGAAGCCGCGGTTTCCGTTCCCAACGATGACGGCGGTGTGACGATCTATTCCACCGATCAGGGCGTTTACGACACCCTGCATGAGACGGCCCCGATGCTCAACCTGCCGATGGACAAAGTCCGCGTGCAGAACTGCTACGTCGGCGGCGGTTTCGGCGGTAAGGAAGACGTCACCGTTCAGCATCTCAGCGCGCTGGCGGCGCTCATTACCAAGCGCCCGTGCAAGATGAAGCTGACCCGTGCCGAATCCCTCGTCTTCCATCCGAAGCGTCACCCGATGCAGATGGAGTTCTCCATCGGCGCGGATGAGAACGGCATCATCCAGGGCGTCCGCGCGACCGTCCTCACCGACACCGGCGCTTACGCCTCCCTCGGCGGCCCGGTCCTTGAGCGCGCCTGCACCCATGCCTCCGGTCCGTACAATTATCAGAACTTCGAGATCGACGGCTACGCTTACTTTACCAATAACCCGCCGGCCGGCGCGTTCCGCGGTTTCGGCGTGACGCAGACCTGTTTCGCCATTGAAACCCTGCTCAACCGCCTCGCGGACGAGATCGGCATCTCCCCGTGGGAGATCCGCTTCCGCAACGCCATCCGCCCGGGTCAGGAACTTCCGAACGGTCAGATCGTGGACGAGTCCACGGGTCTGGCGGAAACGCTGCTCGCCGTCAAGGATGAGTACGAGAAGAATAAGTACGTCGGCATTGCCTGCGCGATGAAGAACGCGGGCGTCGGCGTCGGCATCCCCGACACCGGCCGCGTCCGCCTGCAGGTGAAGGATGGGAAGATCATCATCCACTGCGCCGGTTCCTGTATCGGCCAGGGCGTCGGCACCGTCTTGAAGCAGATGGTTTGCGACGTCGCGAACCTGCCCGGCGATATCGTTGAAGTCGAGCCGTCCAACACCGCGAACGCCCCGGATTCCGGTACCACGTCCGGTTCCCGCCACACCGTTCTCTCCGGTGAAGCCGCCCGCCGCGCCTCCGAGCTCTTCAATCAGGGCCGCGCCGGCCGTTCCATCGCGGAGATGGAGGGCGAGGAATATTACGCCGAATATCTGGCCAAGACCGATCCCCTCGGCGCGGATGTTCCGCATCCGGTGAGCCATGTTGCCTACGGTTACGCCACGCAGCTGTGCGTGATCGACGAAGAGACCGGCAAGGTCAAGAAACTCGTCGCTGCCCATGACGTCGGCCGCGCGGTCAATCCGCACTCCGTCGAAGGTCAGATCGAAGGCGGCGTTGTGATGGGGATGGGCTTCGCCCTCCGCGAACGCTATCCGCTGAAGGACTGCAAGCCGCTCGCCAAATACGGCAGCCTCGGCCTCTTCCGCGCGGATGAAGTCCCCGAAGTTCAGGCGATCATCGTTGAGAAGGAAGGCCTCGCGGTCGCCCGCGGCGCCATCGGCCTCGGCGAGATCACTTCCATTCCGACCGCGCCGGCGATCGCGGATGCCTATTACCGCTATGACGGCATCAAGCGCAACGACCTGCCGCTCGTCAACACCCCGTACGAGCACAAGCCGCTGAACTTCCCCGCCCCTGTCGCCGGGAAGAAGAAGCTCCGCGTCAGCAAGGATATGAAATGTATCGGCTGCGAAGAGTGCGTCCGCGCCTGTTCGAATGCCCTCTTCAAGGGGAACGGACTGGCCTGCCTCAAGATCGTTGAGAAGAACGGTTGGGATACCCCGGTCGTCTGTACGCAGTGCGGTCTGTGCGCGAAAGCCTGCCCGAACGGCGCCATCACCCAGAACCCCGCCGGTGTCTGGATGGTCAACAAAAAGCTCTGCACCGGCTGCGGCGCCTGTTCCAAGGCCTGCGCCCTGCACGTCATGCCTCCTGTCCAAGAAGGCGGCCCGGCGGTGAAATGCATTGCCTGCGGCCTGTGCGCCAAAGCCTGCCCGATGGAGATCCTTCAGGTAGGGTAAA
>CAVCBG010000053.1:0-7481 GCA_963600285.1 Anaerovoracaceae bacterium | reverse complement strand
TTCTCCGGATCGAGGCCGTGGTTCGCGAGGCGCTGGGAGATGGTGAAGAAGTTGAAATAGGGAATGTCGAAGTCGCGGGCCACCTGCGCGGTGGTCTCGTTGATGCCGTAATCGCCCTCGACGTTATCCGCCTTGGAGGAGAGGATCGGCAGGATGCCGTGGTCCAGCAGCGTCTGCACGATCTCCGAGAGGTACCCGTAATAGACGTCCATGTCCACGCCCTTGATCCAGTTCGAGCCGAGGTTGACGAACATGATCGACGGATTGTGCACGCGGATCTCGCAGTCGAGCGCGGTCTCACCGTCCAGGCAGACGTCCGGGTCGGCCCAGACATCCGTGAGCACGGACGAGACGCTCATGCCGCTGTGGACGGCGTAGCTGGTGGTGTCGAATGAGCCCTTGAAGTAGTCGATCACGACCTTCAGGTATTGGTTCTCGTCGGACAGCTCATAATAATCGGAGTCGTAGACGCCGAGGAAGACGTTCGGCTCGGAATGGCAGTCGCCGATGCGGGAAATGACATGCGGATCGGTGCCGAGCTCCTGCACGCCGTACCAGTAAATATCGGCCGCGGTGTCCGAGACGACCGGCAGCACGGGCCAGTCGCGCCAGTCCTTCGCGAGCGGACGGGCGTCCGGGGTCGGGTAGCCGGGCTCCGGCGTGCGCGTCACGAAATGCCCGCTCGCCCGGGTCTCCACCGGGATCGGCGTATTCGTGACCGTCGGCGTGGCGGTCGGCAGGGCTTCCGTGGCTGTGGGCTCAATGAAGATCGAGACCGTGTTCGTCGGCACCGGCGTGGCGGTCGGCACGGCGTCAAGCGTCTCCGCGATGGACGTGGAGATGGCGGCGACTTCCGTGGCGGAACGCGCGTCGTCGGCGCTCTCATTCGAGTTGAGAGCTCCGCAGGCGCTCAATGCCAGCGCGGCGAGAATGACGATCAAGAGTTTCTTCATACTTTCAATTTTAGCAGGGAAACGGCGGGGACGGGCGGTTTCGTGCAGACCGGTTTAAATAAAGACACGGGACGCCGAAGCGCCCCGTGTGAACGATTGCCGAAATTATTTGGCGATGTGAGTACCGGTTTCGCCGTGAATCGCGCGAAGCAGGTTCTCCGGGTTGGTGATGATGGCTTCCTTGCCGCCGGCTTCGAGGAAGTTGATGACGGCCTGGATCTTCGGGGCCATGGAGCCCTTCTTGAAGTGCTTGCCTTCGGCCATGTACTGCTTGGCTTCGGCGAGGGTCATGCTGTCCAGCCACTTCTCTTCCGGGGTGCCGAAGTTGATGGCGACCTTCTCCACAGCGGTGGAGATGATGAGAACGTCGGCCTTCAGGTCCTGAGCCAGGAGGGAGTTGCCGAAGTCCTTATCGATCACGGCGGCGACGCCTTCAAGGTTGCCGTCGGCGTTTTCGATGACCGGGATACCGCCGCCGCCGATGGAGACGACGATGATACCGGCGTTGATCAGGGCCTCAATGGCATCCAGCTCGACGATCTTCTTCGGGAGCGGGGAAGCGACGACGCGGCGCCAGCCTCGGCCGGCATCCTCAACGACGTTCCAACCGAGGGTCGCGGCCTTTTCCTTGGCTTCGGCTTCGGTCATGAAACCGCCGATCGGTTTGGTCGGGTTCTGGAAGGCGGGGTCGTTCTTATCAACAATGGTCTGCTCAATCACACAGGCGGTGGACTTATTGATGCCGGCCTGCTTCATGCGGTTGCCCAAGCACTGGACAAGCTGGTAGCCGATCTGGCCCTGGGACTGAGCGCCGCAGACATCAAGCGGGAACTGCGGGTAACCGGTCACCTTTTCGCCGACTTCGGCGTTCTGGAGAAGGAAACCGACCTGCGGGCCGTTGCCATGACCAATGACGACATCCCAGCCTTCTTTGATCATCTCAACAATGTGTTTCGCGGTTTCATCAGCAGCGAGCAGCTGATCACCGGCAGACTGGTGAGCCTTATCTTTAATGAGGGAGTTACCGCCGATAGCGATGACTGCAACTTTTTTAGCCATTATTAATTTCTTCCTTTATTCTTTTCCGAAATGACTCGGAATATTTTTGATAGGGACCCGTGGCCGAATCCCTATGTATATACTTTATTTTTTGATGAGCGGCAGCAGCAGGCCGAAAGCCTGTTCCAGCTCCTCGGGTTTCAGCCCGCAGAACGGGACGCGCAGGAAGCGCTTGCCGTCTTCCGGGTTGAGGTAGAAACCACGCCCATCGGTGATCTTCACGCCGGCTGCTTCCGCGGCGGGCATCAGGGTCGCCATATCGTTGCCTTCCGGCAGGGTGACGCCGATGAAGAAACCGCCTTCCGGACGCGGGAACACGGCAGTCGGAAGCTCTCTCTCGAGGATCTCGATCGCCTTCTCCATGCGCGGACGGTAGAGGTCCTTGATGCGGACGAGGTTCGGTTCATAGAATCCCATGCGGATGAACTGATAGAGCAGCGCCTGCGTGGGGCTGACAGGGCCGATGTAAGTGTTGCCGGCCCAGGTCTTGACACGCTTGATGAAGTCCTTCGGCCCGTTCAGGTAGCCGATGCGGCAGCCCGGGGTCAGGGTCTTGGAGAAGGAGCTCATCTTGACGACGTGTTCCGGATCCATGGAGTGCATGGTGGGAAGATTCTCACCCTTGTAGCGCAGTTCGCGGTAGGGGAGGTCTTCCAGGATGATGAAGTTGTATTTCCGCGCGAATTCGACCAGCTGCTTGCGCTTTTCCAGACTGTAGGTCACGCCCATCGGGTTCTGGAAGTCGACGATCGCGTAGAGGAACTTCGGCGCGTGCTTCTTGAGCTCGTCCTCGAGCACGTTCATGTCCATGCCGTCGATATCAAGCGGAATGCCGACGGGGTTCAGTCCGCGGCGCTTGAAGAGCAGGTTGACACGGTCATAGGACGGTGATTCGGCGAAGACCACGTCGCCGGGTTCGGCTTCGGTCATCGTGATGAACTGGATGAATTCGAGGGAGCTGTTGCCGATGAGAATGTTATCGACGTCAACTCCTTCGCGCTCGGCGAGCAGCTCAATCAGCGGCATATATCCGGGAGAGGCGACGTAGCCAAGGAACTTGGACGCGTCTTCATGCATGGCTTTTTCAAAAGCCTTGATCATTTCTTCAACCGGGTACGATTCGGGCGCCGGGACGCCGCGGGTAAGTGCTATCATAGAAAAACTAATCTCCTGCTTATCATAGATTTTCTATATTATAACAGCCATGCGGGGTCCATGCGGACCCCGCATAAATTTTCAGTCAAAAGTTGATCCGAGCGGATCAGTGAATCCAACCGCGGTAGCGCATGGCATCGGCAACACGCTTGATGGCAACCATGTAAGCGGCGTCGCGCATGTAGGCTTTCTTGTCCTGAGCCATATCCCAGACAGAGGAGAAGGCGGAGGTCATCTTCTCATCCAGTTTGCTGAGGACTTCCTCGACGGACCAGTAGTAGTTCTGGTCGTTCTGGACGGATTCGAAGTAAGAGCAGGTAACGCCGCCGGAGTTGCAGAGGAAGTCCGGGATGACGAACATGCCGCGTTCGCGGAGGACAGCGTCAGCTTCGCCGGTGGTCGGGCCGTTGGCGGCTTCGGCGATCATCTTGACGTTCTTGCTGATCTTGCCGACGTTGGCAATGGTGATCTGCTTCTCAAGGGCAGCCGGGATCAGGACGTCCACATCCTGTTCGATCCAGGCATCGCCGTCGAGGACTTCGTAACCGGCGGCCTTGGCCTTCTCGATGGAGATGGTGCCGTAAGCGTCGGTGATGGACTTCAGGAACATCGGGTCGATGCCGTCAGCCTTCTTGAAGGTGAAGGATTTCTTCTCGTCGCGGTTGTAGCAGGACACGCAGATGACCTTGCCGCCGAGCTTGCCGATGTAATGGATCGCGGCGTACTGGGCAACGTTGCCGAAGCCCTGGATGGCGCAGGTGGTCTTCGTGGAGTCAATGCCGAGCTTCTTCATGGCTTCGCGGATGAAGATGACGACGCCGAGGCCGGTGGCTTCGGTGCGGCCCAGGGAACCGCCGCCGCCAACGGGCTTGCCGGTAACGGTGCCCGGAACGTATTCGCCGCGGAGGATGGAGTATTCATCCATGAACCAGCACATATCCTGAGCGTTGGTGCCCATGTCCGGGGCCGGGACGTCGATGCGGTTACCGAAAGCGTGATACAGGGCGCGGACATAACCGCGGACCAGACGTTCGCGTTCACCAACGGAAAGGTCGCGCGGATCAACAACGATGCCGCCCTTGCCGCCGCCGAGCGGGATGTTCGCGACGGAGCATTTCCAGGTCATCTTCATGGCCAGCATGCGGACAGTGTCGATGGTTTCGTTGGCAGCGAAGCGGAGACCGCCTTTGTTCGGGCCCAGAGCGTCGTTGTGCTGTACGCGGAAGCCGTCGAAGATCTTCAGGGAGCCGTCATCCATGCGGACAGGGATGCGGACGTGATATTCTTTCTTCGCGGCGCGGCAGTATTCGCGGGCTTCGGGATCCAGGTCGAGCATATCAGCGACTCGCTCGAACTCCTCGAGGGCGATTTCAAATGAAGTTTTTTCAGCCATTTCTATATCTCCTTAGTGAATGGGCGCGGGCTTCACGGAGCCTCATCCTCCGGGCCTCACGCTAACGGTTTTATTCCATATCTCCATTCTAATCCCGCACTGTCATAACTCACATATGACATCCGTAATAAAACATCCAAAATTAAGTAACAATTCGAATGTCACTTTTATCCGCCTTTTATTACACACCAAACCGTCAGAACCAAAAATCATGGCTTTTGTATGACATTTAACTTCGCTCAGTTGTCGGACAAATAGTGACAATAATCGAGTAAAGGTATCTGTTATGTCATATTCAAAAAATTACATTCGTCAGGTTGTCGAAACAAGCACAGATTTTAAGATTCGGAATCCGGGCGGTGTCATATCCTTCATCACTTTAATTGTCTAGATTACTTAAATCCGCTTATAATAGTGCCGATATCCCAAACAAAGCGGACGCGAGCCGCGTCCCGCCACATAAAAGGAGCTACTTTATGCCAACGTCTTTGCTCGGCCGTGACATCCTGGATGTCCAGTCCCTAACGGATGAAGAGGTTAAACTCATCATGGATACTGCCGCCCGTTACGAAAGCGTTATGAACAGCGGAGGCCGTCTCAAGAACATGGACGGCAAGGTCCTCGCCACACTGTTCTTCGAGCCTTCCACGCGCACACGTCTGTCCTTCGAAACCGCGATGCTTCATCTGGGCGGAAGCGTGATCTCCGTTGCCAACGGCAACTCTTCTTCCTCCGCGAAGAAGGGCGAGACCGTCTACGACACCGGCAAGATGATTGAAGGCTACGCCGACGTCGCGGTGATCCGCCACCCGGTCAAGGGCTCCGCGGCGGAACTTGCCGCGGGTTCCTGCAAGCCTGTCATCAACGGCGGCGACGGCACCGGCCAGCACCCGACCCAGGCGCTCCTTGACCTCTACACCATCATCAAGGAACAGGGCGGCACCGCCGGTAAAACCATCTGCTTCGCGGGCGACCTCAAGAACGGCCGCACCGTCCATTCGGGCGTCGCGCTGCTTGCCCGCTTTGGCGCGAACTTCATCTTCACCGCGCCGGAAGCGCTCGCCATGCCGGCTGACATCACCGAGAACCTCCGCAAAGCCGGCGTCAAGGTGGAGGTCATCCCCAACCTCGACGAAGCGGTTGCCAAGGCCGACGTCCTCTACATGACCCGCATCCAGCAGGAACGCTTCGCCGATCCCGCCGAGTACGAGCGCCTGAAGGGCTCCTACGAGGTCACCCTCGACACCGTCAAGAAGGCCAAGCCCGGCATGACCATCATGCATCCGCTCCCGCGCGTCACCGAGATCAAGACCGAAGTCGACAACTACGAAGGCGCCGCGTACTTCCGCCAGGCCGCGAACGGCGTCCCGGTCCGCATGGCGCTGCTTGCCCTCGTCTGCGGCTGTGAATAATTCCGCCGCGGTCATTCATTCGAACAAGAGAACAGGGGGCAGATGTTTGTCCCCTGTTTTTTCTAAGGAGAGAAAGCTATGAAATGGGATCATGTCATCCTCAACGGCACGCTGGTCACCGCCGCGGAAACGTACAAAGCCAACATCTACATCAAGGATGGGAAGATCGCCGCGATCACCTCGGATCAGCTTGACGGCGAAGCGGATGAGATCACCGATGCCGCCGGGAAGTACGTCCTCCCGGGCTTCATCGACAGCCACGTCCATTCCCGCGACGGCAGGAACGGCGCGCTCTATAAGGAAGACTTCTTCCATTCCTCAATGGCCGGCGCCTGCGGGGGCGTGACGACCATCATTGAACAGCCGAACACCAACCCGACCATCCACAACGTCGAGATGATGGACTCCCTCAACGAGATCATCGCCCCGAAGGCGCACGTGGACTTCGGCAACTGGGGCCTGTGCATCGGCAAGCTGAACAACGCCGACCTGCCGAAGATGGCCGAGCACGGCGCCGCGGCGTTCAAATTCTTCTGGGGCTACGCGCTGGATCTCAACACCAAGCAGCTGATTTACAACTATAAGGAAGGGATGCCGAACGTCCTCCCTCCGCTGGATGACGGCGAGATCTTCACCATCTTCCGCGAAGTCGCGAAGACCGGCAAGGTCCTCGGCATTCACGGCGAGAACTTCTGGCTCATCAAGCAGCTCACCGCCGAAGTCATGGCTTCCTCCGAACGCGGCTACGATGCCGTGCTGAAAGCCCGCCCCGCCATCAACGAGCTGACCGTCATCGAGACCGCCATCCGCTTCGCCCAGGCCACCGGCGTCCGCCTGCACATCGTGCACGTGTGCGTCGGCGATGCTGTTGAAGTTATCCGCCGGGCGCAGCGCGAAGGCGTCAACGTCACCGCCGAGACCTGTCCGCATTATCTTTTCCTCAGCGATGAGGACTACGGCACCATCGGCGACCAGCTCAAGGTCTACCCGCCGATCCGCACCAAGCGCGATCAGGAACTGCTCTGGGAAGGCCTCCGCGACGGCACCATCTCCACCGTTGTCACCGACCACGCCCCGCATACGCTTGAAGAGAAGATGAAGAACTATTGGGAAGCCCCCGCCGGCATCATCGGCATCGAGACCGCTTCCATGCTCATGCTCACCGCGGTCAACGAAGGCAAATGTACGCTGAACCAAGTCGCCGCCTGGATGTCCGAGAACGTCGCCAAGATCTTCAACTACTATCCGCGGAAAGGCTCCCTGCAAGTCGGGACGGATGCCGACCTTGCCATCGTCGACCTCGATCAAGAATACACCTTCGACCAAGCGACCCTCCACAGCCGGACGAAGCTCTCCCCGTACCACGGCAGACACATGAAAGGCCGCGTCGTGCAGACCATCCTCCGCGGGATGACGATCTCCCGAAACGGGGACATCGTCGGCAATCCGCGAGGGAAGTGGGTTAAGAGTCAATAGTCAGTAGTCAATAGTCAATAGCGGCGCTCGATA
>CAVCBG010000052.1:0-7557 GCA_963600285.1 Anaerovoracaceae bacterium | reverse complement strand
TATAAGAATATATTGACTATTTCGGGTACGTAAAAATGAAACAATTCACAAACAACGGCCCCGAAGCATAAGGAGATAAACTCATGGAAAAAGTCGTTATCGTCTCAGCATGCCGTACTGCTATCGGTAAATTCGGCGGCACCCTCGCCAACACCTCTGCCGCGGATTTGGGCGCCCTGGTCATCAAAGAAGCTGTCGCCCGTGCCGGGATCAAACCCGAAGCGGTGGATCAGGTTTACATGGGCTGCGTCATCCAGGCCGGTCTTGGTCAGAATGTTGCCCGCCAGTGCTCTATCAAAGCCGGTCTTCCGATTGAGACGCCGGCTGTCACCCTGAATGTTGTCTGCGGTTCCGGTCTGGAATGCGTCAACAACGCTGCCCGCATGATCGAAGCCGGCGATGCCGACATCGTTGTTGCCGGCGGTACCGAGAACATGGACATGGCTCCCTTCGCGATGATGAAGGGCCGCTACGGCTACCGCATGGGCTACCCGATGGGCAAGTCCGAACTGGTTGACACCATGGTCAACGACGCGCTGTGGGATGTCTACAACAACGTCCACATGGGCATCACCGCCGAGAACATCTGCGACAAATGGGGCATCACCCGCGAAGAGCTGGATGAGTTCTCCGTCGCCAGCCAGACCAAGGCCTGCGAAGCCATCGCCAACGGCTCCTTCAAGGACGAGATCGTCCCGGTCGTCATCAAGAACAAGAAGGGCGACATCATCTTCGATACCGATGAAGGTCCGCGCCCCGGCACCAACATGGAAGGCCTCGCGAAACTGAAGCCCGCCTTCAAACCCGACGGCCGTGTCACTGCCGGCAACGCTTCCGCCATCAATGACGGCGCCGCCGCGGTTGTCCTGATGAGCGAATCCAAGGCCAAAGAACTCGGCATCACCCCGATGGCCACCTGGATTGCCGGTGCCCTCGCCGGTGTCGATCCCGCCATCATGGGTATCGGCCCTGTCGCCGCGACCAAGAAAGTCCTCGCCAAGACCGGCATGAAGATCGAAGATTTCGACCTGATCGAAGCCAACGAAGCGTTCGCTGCCCAGTCCGTCGCGGTTGCCCGCGAGCTGAACTTTGACATGAGCAAAGTCAACGTCAACGGCGGCGCCATTGCCCTCGGTCATCCGGTCGGCGCTTCCGGCTGCCGTATCCTGGTCACCCTGCTCTACGCGATGAAGCATCGCGGCGCGAAGAAGGGCCTCGCCACCCTGTGCATCGGCGGCGGTATGGGCTGCGCTTGTGTTGTTGAAATGTAATTCAACTCGGAAAAGGAAACTGAAATGGGATTTGTAAACACTGAAGTCAACGGCGCTGTCGCTGTCATTACCATCGACCGACAGAATGCCCTCAACGCGTTGAATCCGGAAGTTCTGCAGGATCTCAAGGCTGCCTTTGAAGCCATTGATCAGAACGCGGTGCGCTGCATCGTTCTGACCGGCGCGGGCGAGAAGAGCTTCGTGGCGGGCGCCGATATCGCCTCCATGAGCAAAATGACCAAAGCCGAAGGCGAAGCTTTCGGTAAGCTCGGCAACGACATCTTCCGCATGATCGAGACCTTCCCGATCCCGGTCATCGCCGCGGTGAACGGCTACGCCCTGGGCGGCGGCAACGAACTCGCCATGAGCTGCGACATCCGCATCTGCTCCGAGAACGCCATGTTCGGTCAGCCTGAAGTCGGCCTCGGCATCACCCCGGGCTTCGGCGGCACCCAGCGCCTCGCGCGCATCGTCTCCGTCGGCTACGCCAAGCAGATGCTCTACGCCGCGCTGAACATTGACGCCAATGAAGCGCTCCGCATCGGTCTCGTCAACGCCGTGTATCCGCTTGAAGACCTGATGCCCGCCGCGCTGAAGCTGGCTCAGAAGATCGCCCGCAACGCCCCGATCGCTGTCCGCGCCTGCAAGCAGGCCGTCAACGAAGGCACCCAGGTTACGATTGACGAAGGCATCGCCCTCGAAGAAAAGCTTTTCGGCGGCTGCTTTGAAACTCACGATCAGGTTGAAGGCATGGCCTGCTTCCTGTCCAGAGAGAAGCCGAAGCCGAAGCCGGTTTTCACAAATAATTAGGAGGTTAATAAAATGACATTCAAAGTTGGTATTATTGGCGCCGGTACGATGGGTCAGGGCATCGCGAAAGCTTTCGCCCAGATCGATGGCTACGAAGTCGCTCTGTGCGACATTGAACAGAGCTTCGCCGACAACGGCAAGAACAAGATCATCGCGGGCTACAGCAAGCTCGTCTCCAAAGGCAAGATCAGCCAGGAAAACGCCGACCTGTGGGTCAGCCGAATCACTGCCGGCCTGAAGGAAGACCTCTGCGCCGACTGCGACCTCATCGTTGAAGCCGCTTTCGAGAACATGGCTGTCAAGCAGAAGACTTTCGGCGAACTGGATAAACTCTGCAAGCCGGAATGCATTTTCGCCACCAACACCTCCAGCCTGTCCGTGACCGAAATCGGCAAGGGCCTCTCCCGCCCGACCATCGGCATGCACTTCTTCAACCCGGCCGACCGCATGAAGCTCATCGAAGTCATCGCCGGTGAGAACACCACCCCCGAGATGGTCGCGAAGATCAAGGAGATCGCCGTCTCCCTCGGTAAGGAACCTGTTCAGGTCAACGAAGCCGCCGGTTTCGTCGTCAACCGCATCCTCATCCCGATGATCAACGAAGCCGCTTTCATCAAGATGGAAGGCGTTTCCAACATCAGCGGTATCGACACCGCCATGAAGCTCGGCGCCAACCATCCGATGGGTCCGTTGGAATTGGGCGACTTTGTCGGCCTCGATGTTGTCCTCGCCATTATGGACGTTCTCTACAATGAGACCGGCGACAGCAAGTACCGCGCCTGCCCGTCCATCCGCAAGATGGTCCGCGGCGGCAACCTCGGCCGCAAGTCCGGCAGAGGCTTCTATGTCTACAACGCCGACGGCACCAAGACCCCGGTCGACGAACTCTAATTCGAGGAAAAACACCGCCGGTTCACCCCGGCGGTATCAACTTTTTATCCTTTACGGAGAATCAGAATGGATTTCACTTTAACCAAACAGCAGCAGCTCGCGCAGAAAATGTACCGCGAGTTTGCCGAAAATGAAGTAAAACCGCTGGCGAAGAAAGTCGATGCCGAAGAATATTTCCCGGTTGAAACCGTCAAGAAGATGGCGAAACTGGGCATGATGGGTATCTACTTCCCGAAGGAATACGGCGGCGCGGGCGGCGACGTCCTGTCCTACGTGATGGCTGTTGAGGAGCTGAGCAAGGTCTGCGCGACCACCGGCGTTATCCTCTCCGCGCATACTTCCCTGTGCGCCGCGCCGATCCTTGAGTTCGGTACCCCGGAACAGAAGGCGAAGTACCTGCCGAAGCTCTGCAGCGGTGAATGGCTTGGCGCTTTCGGCTTGACCGAGCCGGGTGCCGGTACCGATGCCCAGGGTCAGCAGACCGTGGCTGTGGACGCCGGCGACCATTGGGTCCTCAACGGCTCCAAGATCTTCATCACCAACTCCGGTTACGCCGATCTCTTCATCGTCATCGCCATTACCGGTACCGTTACCGACAAGCGCGGCCGCACTTCCAAAGAGATTTCCGCGTTCATCGTCGAACGAAACTTCCCCGGCTTCTCTGTCGGTAAACCGGAAGACAAGATGGGCATCCGCGGCTCTTCCACCTGCGAACTGATCTTCGAGGACTGCATCGTCCCGAAGGAAAACCTGCTCGGTGTCAAGGGCAAGGGCTTCCAGGAAGCCATGGCCACCCTCGACGGCGGCCGTATCGGCATCGCCTCCCAGGCGCTCGGTATTGCCGAAGGCGCTCTGGATGAGACCATCCAGTATGTCAAAGAACGCCAGCAGTTCGGCCGCGCTATTGCCGCCTTCCAGAACACCCAGTTCGAACTGGCTGAAATGAAGGCCCGCATCGACGCCGCGAAATTCCTCGTCTACAACGCCGCGTTGGCCAAACAGCGCGCGCTGAACGGTGAGAAGATCCGCTACAGTGTCGAAGCCGCCGAAGCGAAGCTCATCGCTTCCCGCACTGCTTCCGATGTCACCCGCCGCTGCCTGCAGCTCTTCGGCGGTTACGGTTACACCCGCGACTACCCGATTGAACGCATGATGCGCGACGCCAAGATCACCGAGATCTATGAAGGTACCAGCGAAGTCCAGATGATGGTCATCTCCGGTGCTATTTTGAAATAAGGACGACTGAACGAATGAAAGCTATTGTCTGCGTAAAACAGGTTCCGGATACTTCCGGGAAAGTTGCTTACAAACCGGACGGCACGCTTGACCGCGCGTCCATGGAAACCGTCACCAATCCCGACGATCTGAACGCTCTCGAAGCCGCTCTGACCCTGAAGGATGAGACCGGATGTGAAGTTGTCGTTATCAGCATGGGCCCGCCGCCGGCTGAAAGCATGCTCCGCGAGCTGCTCGCCCGCGGTGCCGACCGCGCCATCCTCATCTGCGGCCGTGAATTCGGCGGTTCCGATACCTTCGCTACCAGCCAGATCATCGCTGCCGGCATCAACCGCGTCGGCGTCGGTCCGGATGACATCGTCTTCTGCGGCCGCCAGGCCATCGACGGCGACACCGCCCAGGTCGGCCCGCAGATCGCGGAAAAGCTGCACCTGCCCCAGGTCTCTTACGCTGCCGAGATCAAGAAGAACGGCAACACCCTGACCGTCAAGCGCATGCTGGAAGACGGCTACATGATGCTCAATGTCAAGACCCCGTGCCTGATCACCTGCATCAAAGAGCTGAACGCCCCGCGTTACATGAACATGCGCGGCATCTTCGAATGCTTTGACAAGGAAGTCGAAGTCTTCGATTACGAAGCGCTGAAGGACGATCCCCTCATCGAAGCCGACACCATCGGCCTGAAGGGCTCCCCGACCAATGTCTTCAAGGCTTTCACCCCTCCGCAGAAGGGCGCCGGTTCCATGCTCTCCGGTGATGACGCCGCGGCGAAATTAGCCGGTATTCTCGCTGAAAAGCATTTGATCTAATTGAAAGGAACAAGAGAAAATGACTGATTTCTCTGAATACAAAGGAATCTGGGTGTTCTGCGAACAGCGCGGCGGCGAACTGATGTCCACCGATTTCGAGCTGATCAGCGAAGCTTCCAAACTCGCGAAAGAATTGAACTGCAAGGTCTCCGGCGTCCTGCTCGGCAGCAAGATCGATGAGAAGACCGCGAAGACCCTCGGCGGTTACGGCGCTGACGAAGTCCTCGTCTGCGACGACCCGCTCCTGGATGTTTACACCACCGACGCTTACGCCAAAGTCCTCTGCGACCTGGTCAACGACCTGAAGCCGGAAGTCCTGCTCATCGGCGCGACCAACATCGGCCGCGACCTCGGCCCGCGCTGCGCCGCCCGACTGCACACCGGTCTGACCGCCGACGCCACTCACCTGGATGTCGACGTCGCCGGCTATAAGGAATTCCTGCGCACCGCCAGCACCATGGATGTCGACAACCTGAACCTGGACGAAGCCGACCGCAACCTGAAGATGACCCGCCCTGCTTTCGGCGGCCATATGATGGCGACGATTATCTGCCCGCGCTTCCGCCCGCAGATGTCCACCGTCCGCCCGGGCGTTATGAAGAAGAACGAATTCGACGCCGCGAAGGCCGAAGCCTGCGCCATTGTCAAACCGAACTTCTCCATCAAAGCCTCCGACATCAATGTCGAAGTCGTCTCCGTTGAGAAGGCCGCGAAGAAACTCGTCGACCTCATCGGCGCGAAAGTCGTTGTCTCCGTCGGCCGCGGCATCAGCAAGGACGTCGAAGGCGGCATCAAGCTCGCCGAACAGCTTGCCGATGAACTCGGCGGTGTCGTCGGTGCCTCCCGTGCCGTTGTTGACGCGGGCTGGATGAGCTCCGATCATCAGGTCGGCCAGACCGGCAAGACCGTTCACCCGAAGATTTACGTCGCCCTCGGCATTTCCGGCGCCATCCAGCATGTTGCCGGTATGCAGGACTCCGAGTTGATCATTGCCATCAACAAGAACGAATCCGCCCCGATCTTCGGCGTTGCCGACTACGGTATCTGCGGCGACCTCTTCAAGGTTGTCCCTGAATTGATCAAAGACATTCAGAAAGAAAAGGCCGGCAAATAAGCCTAAAACCTATGACGGCGGATGTGACAATCCGCCGTTTTTCGTTAATCGGGTATAATAAGGGCAGATAAATTACGAGTAATTTCGGCCGTCGGATTCGGTAATCACGGCGGCCGGCAGAAGCATCCTGTGAAAACGGAAGATCCTTTCTTCCGTCGAAAAGAGGTTTTTATGGAAGAAAAAATGAATGATGTTGTGGTACGCTCAATCGCGGTACTGACCTCCGGCGGCGACGCTCCCGGTATGAACGCGGTCATCCGCTCGGTTGTCCGCGCCGGCTGCGCGAAGGGCTTGAAGGTCTACGGCGTTGAGGGCGGTTATACCGGCTTGATCAACGGCGATTTCACCCTGATGGGCAAGCGCGACGTCAGCGGTATTCTGCACCGCGGCGGCACCATTCTCCGCACAGACCGCTGCATGGAAATGAAGACCCCCCACGGACAGCGTGAAGCCATCCATGAGCTGAACAGCATGGGCATCGACTGCCTGATTGCCTGCGGCGGCGACGGCACCATGGCCGGCGCGAATGCCCTCTATCAGCAGGGCTACCCGGTGATCGGCATCCCGGGCACCATTGATAACGACGTCTGGGGCACGGAGTCCTGCGTCGGCGTTGACACCGCTCTGAACACGATCTGCGACGCCATCGACCGCATCCGCGACACCGCCGCTTCCCATAAGCGCGTCTTCCTGGTCGAAACCATGGGCCGCGAATCCGGTTACCTTGCCATGCAGTCCGCGGTCGTTTCCGGCGCCGAAGTCGCGTTGATCCCGGAGAACCCGATGCCGATCGAGGAAGTCGGCGCCGCCATTGCCGATGCCTACAAGCGCGGCAAGAAGTTCTGCACCGTCGTCGTGGCGGAAGGCTACCCGATCCCGCTGGCCGACCTGACCAAGCAGCTTGAGGCCATGGACCTCGGCTTCGATGCCCGCGGCATCAACATCAGCTACATCCAGCGCGGCGGCAGCCCGACCGCGTCGGACCGCATCCTCGCCTCCCGCATGGGCTATTACGCCGTGGAATGGGCTACGAACAACCAGTTCGGCGTCATGACCGCGCTTGAAGGCAGCGAGATCGTCCCGGTCGAGATCAAGAACGTCGTCGGTAAGCACCACGAAGTCGATCCGAAGATCGTGAACATTTCGAACGTCCTGTCCAGATAAAAAACATAAAATCCGCTGTTTTCAAAACAGCGGATTTTATACAATTAAACAAAAAATCAACTACAATAAATATATACCCTCGCGTGTTCGCGATACTGTGTCATGCGTTTGAGCCAACACTCACAACACGGAGTTCGACTTGAATCATCGGTAATGCGATAGGCGGAAGCCAAGGCAGCGCCGGTGCGGAGAACACCACCCTGCACCTTTTGCAGGTTCAAATTCATTACAGATAACGGCACGCAGGGGTATTTTTATTTAA
>CAVCBG010000051.1:0-7735 GCA_963600285.1 Anaerovoracaceae bacterium | reverse complement strand
AAAGACTCGATCTTCATCTGATAACTTGCGCGGGCGGTTTCGATTTCCATACAAGATAATTCTACCATGTAGGAGGATTTCATGGGGAGGGAATTTTCCGGAGTGGGCGCTTGTGAAAGTTAGGAGTGAGGAGTGAGGAGTTGTCGGAAGAGTACAGCGTGGTGCCCACGCTGTACTCTTCGATTTGAATTTCACGCTTCGCGAAGGGGAGCGGGTCTCATTTTCACCTCATCCACCGCGGAGCGGTCCCCCTTCCCCTCGAGGGGAAGGCTTAAGCGCCCGATAGTTGAAGCGACTCTTCAAATGTCGAGCGCCATTAACTCCTCACTCCTCACTCCTAACTCCTCACTGTTTTTTTATTCCTGTTATAATGATACCTATGGATAAACTGAATCATATTCCGAGACGTTTTGCTGTGATCTGGAACCCGAGCGTACGGGAAGCGCCGGCGCTTGCGGGGGAGATCGGCGAGGCGTTGGAAAAACGGAATGTCGAGGCCGTCGAGGCCTTCTCTTTGGATGATTACGCCTCCCGTCAGCGCATTATCGACGGGGAGTTTGACATGATGATCGCCTTGGGCGGCGACGGGACCATGCTGCGCGCGGGGAAACTCGGCGCCCCCAGCTGCACCCCGGTCATGGGCATCAACCTCGGCCACTTCGGCTTCCTCGTGGATGTCAACCGCGATGAATGGCGGGAGAAGCTCGACGACCTGCTCAACGGCAATTACGAAGTCGACCGCCGCATGATGATGCGCGCGGAGCACCGCGGCCGGGACGGCGAAGTCCTCCATACGGAACAGGTGCTGAACGACCTGGTCCTCGCCCGCGGCTTGATCATGCGCCCGGTGCATCTGACTGTCAAGATCAATGACATCGAGCTCGCGGAGTACGTCGCGGACGGCCTTATCCTCTCCACGGCGACCGGTTCCTCCGCGTACACCCGCTCGGTCGGCGGCGCCATTCTGCGCCCGGATATGCGGGAAATGGCGCTGACGCCCATCGCCCCGGTCTGGTGCGTGGACCGCTGTCTGATCCTGCCGGAGACGGACGTTGTGCATTTCACCGTCGGCGGCTCTGTTGAAACACTGTGCTCACCGGACGGCCAGGAAGGCTTCCGTGTTGAGAAGGGCGAACAGATCATCGCCCGCGCTTCGGAAGAAAACGCTTGGTTTGTGCGCTTCGGCGACAAGGGCGCCTATTACCGCAAGGTGACCGCCCTCATGCAGCGCAATCCCTCCATCGGGAAGGAATATTGATCATGTCCGAGAAGCCGGGCGAGACCCTGCACTGCTATAAACATCCCGACCGCGAGACGCTGCTGCGCTGCAATAAGTGCGGCCGTCCGATCTGTTCGGACTGCGCGGTGCAGACCCCGGTCGGCTACCGCTGTAAGGAATGCATCGCCGAACAGCAGAAGAAATTCGACACCGCGACAACGAAGGACCTCGTCCTCGGCGCGGTGATCGCCCTCGTCCTCGGCTTCGCGGGTTCGTACATTGAGCCGTACATCCCGCTCGGAGGCATCCTCCGCGGAGTCTTGGTCGGGCTCGTGCTCGGCTCCGCCATCGCGGCGGCCGTCCGTAAAGCGGCGAATCGGCGCCGTTCGAAATTATTGAATATCATCGTCACCGTCTCCGCGGGCGTCGGGGCGCTCCTGCCCCGCATCCTCGGCGGACGGATCGACTTGCTCTCCACCATCGTGTTCATCGCGGTCCTCTGCGGAACGGTTTGGTCGGAGATGAATGACTTGGTTTTTAAGTGGTAGATAACGAATGCTGAAAGAGATTCACATCCGCAATTTCGTCCTCATCGAAGCCCTGGACTTGGAGTTCAGCGGCGGGTTTAACGTCTTCACCGGCGAGACCGGCGCGGGCAAGTCCATCATTCTGGATGCCCTCTCCGTTGTCCTCGGGGAGAAGGCGGACACCTCCTTCATCCGTGAAGGGACGAAGCGCGCCTCCATCGAGGCCGTCTTCGATTACGGCAGCCGCCGGGACGAGATCACGGAGATCCTCGAGCGCGAGGACCTGATGCCCGAAGACGATGACGACGAACTGATCCTCGCCCGCGAGATCCGCGACGGAGGCAGAAGCACCGCCCGCGTCAACGGCAGCGCCGTCAGCATCGCGGTCGTGCAGGAGCTCGGCGCCCTGCTCGTGGACATCCACGGCCAGTCCGAACACCTCTCCCTGCTCAAACCGGCGAGCCACATCCGCCTGGTGGATCAGTTCGCGGGGAACGGGGACTTGCTCAAAGAATACCGCGGCGTGTACAAGAAGTACCTCGCCGTGAGCAAAGAGCTGCGCGAACTGCGCAGCGGCGAGGAAGAAGCCCTGCGTCAGCAGGACATCCTCAACTATCAGCTGAATGAGATCACCTCCGCGGAGCTCTCCGCCGATGAGGAGGAGAAGCTGCAGAAAGACCGCGAACGCTTCGCCAACGCCGAGAAGATCATCAAGTCCGCCCATCAGGGCCTGCAGGCACTGAACGGCCGTTCCGAGGAACGCCCCGGCATCATCGACCAGCTCTCCGTGTTGGAAGACGCCTTGGATTCCATGGCGGGGTACGACGAGACCCTTCAGCCCCTGTGCGAAGCGGTCGTCACCGCCGCGGATCAACTGAATGACGTCCTCGACGCGCTGCAGAAATACAAAGCCTCGCTCGGCTACAGCCCGCGCAAGGTCAACCAGATCGAGGAGCGCATGCAGCTCTATTTCTCGCTCAAGCGCAAGTACGGCGGCACGGTTGAGGCGGTGCTGGAATTCGCGGAGAACGCGAAGCGGAAGCTCGGCTTGATCACGAACGCCGACGCCCGTACCGCGGAGCTTGAGACGGAGCGCCAATCCCTTTTGGATCGGCTCGCGGAGCTCGCCGCGGAACTCTCCGAGAAGCGCACCGCGGCCGCGAAGCTCATCTCCCAAGGCGTGGAGAAAGAGCTCGACGACCTGCGCATGCCCTCGGCGAAGTTTGAGGTCACGATGGACCGCGTCCCCGATGAAGACGGGCTCGCGGACAAGAACGGCGGGACCTGGGCGTTCGGCGATAACGGTTACGACCGCGTGGAGTTCCTGATCTCCCCGAACCCCGGCGAAGGCCTGAAGCCGCTCGCCAAAGTCGCCTCCGGCGGTGAAACTTCGCGCGTCATGCTGGCGTTGAAGAATACGTTGGCGAAGGCGGACACCATCCCGACGATGGTATTCGATGAGATCGACCAGGGCATCGGCGGCCGCGTCGGCGCTTTGGTCGGTGAGAAGCTCTGGGAGCTCGGGCAGTATCATCAAGTCATCTGCATCACCCATCTGCCGCAGCTTGCCGCCCTGCGCGACGCCCATTTCCACGTCCGCAAGCAGATCGAGGACGGACGCACCCAGACCGTCGTCACCCCGTTGACGGAAGACGAGAGCCTCCACGAAATGGCGGCCCTGCTCGGCTCCGACAGCGAGGAGAATGAACAGGCGGTCACGGCAATGTTGAAAGACGCGGAACAATTCAAAAAATCATACCGGCAACGGTGAGGGAAGGAAATCTTATGACAAATCGCGGAACACTGAAAACCATGCTGCTCGTCTTGACGGGACTCATTCTGTGCTGCGTGTGCGGCGCGGTCTCCGGTCAGGCGATCCTGACCCCGACACCGGACATTGACGGCAACATCTTCTACATCATCAAAGACAATGACTCCTGCCTCAGCATCTCGCTGACGATGGGCATTGATATCGCCACCCTGCGCGAACTGAACAACCTCGACGAGGATTGCAACCTGGTCGCCGGCACCCGTCTGCTGCTCGGCCGTTACGAAACCCCGACCCCGACGGCCGGCCCTTCGCCGACCCCGACGCCCATCACCCCGACCCCGACGCCTTACAACGGCTACGGACAGGTCTGCGTCTACCTCTATGAAGACACCAACGGCGACGGCATTGTTGCCGAGACCGAATACGGCCTCGCGGGCGGCGCGGTCTCTATCACCAAACGCACCGGCTCCGACAGCTTCACCGGCCTGACCACCGGCAACGACCTGCTGTGCTTCAACGAAGTCCCGGAAGGCGAATACAATATCTCCGTCGCGCCTCCGACGGATTACAACCCGACGACGAACATGAACTATTCGCTCACCGTCAAGCCGGGCGACAACACCCAGGTCAATTTCGGCGCCCAGAAGTCCGGCGCCATTGAAGACGTGAATACCGACGCGGGCGACGGCGGACGCTCTCCGCTGCTGATGTTCGCGGGCCTCGGCCTGATCTTCGCGGGTCTGGTCGTGGTGATCGTCTTCGGTGTTCTGAAACGCAAAAACGAGGAGCTGTAAAACACGCTGCCTATGGATCAGTATTTATACAACACAGATGATATTCAGGCCTTGATCGATATCTTCCCCCCGCGCATCGCGGACGCCTTGAACGCGATCGGGGAACTCGACAAGCTGCTTGAGGTCGTACTGGACGTCGGGCGGACGCCCTTCGCCCGTTACACCAACGGTGAGCTGCCCTTGCTTGAGGGCGAGGTCACTTATGAAGATATTGACGCGGTCGTTGAGAAGATCGGCACCTTCGACCTGGATAACCGCGCCGGCATGGAGCGCACGCTCCATCGAATTTCCGCCATCCGCAACCGCAAGGGACGCGTCATCGGCCTGACCTGCCGTGTCGGCCGCGCGGTCTTCGGGACGCTGGATATCATCGCGGATTTCATTGAGAGCGGGAAAAGCATCCTCATCCTCGGCAAGCCGGGCATCGGCAAGACGACCATGCTCCGCGAAGCCGCCCGCGTCCTCTCCGAGAAGAAGCGCGTGGTCATCGTCGACACCTCGAATGAGATCGGGGGCGACGGCGACGTGCCGCATCCCGCTGTGGGACGGGCGCGCCGTCTGCAGGTCGCTCAGCCGGCTTTGCAGCATGAGGTGATGATCGAGGCGGTTGAGAACCATAACCCGGAGGTCATCATCATTGATGAGATCGGCCGCGAATTGGAAGCCTTGGCCGCGCGGACCATTGCCGAACGCGGCGTGCAGTTGATCGGTACCGCCCACGGCCAGACCATCGGCAACCTGCTCATGAACCCGACCCTCTCCGACCTGATCGGCGGGATCGAATCCGTGACATTGTCGGATGAGGAAGCCAAACGCCGGGGAACGCAGAAAGTCGTCCTCGAACGCCGCTCCCCACCGACGTTTGATGTTTTGATTGAGATCAAGCAGCGCAACCAAGTCGTCGTCTACCAGGACGTCGCGGAAGCCGTTGACGCCCTCGTCCGCGGCATTGAGCTGCAGCCCGAACTCCGCACGAAGAGCGCCAAGGGCGCCATCGTCCGTGAGAAAGCCCCCGCCCCCGTCCTTGAGGGCGCCGGCTTCGGTTCCAATGGGAACAACGGCTCCGATTCGAAGGGGAAGAAGGGCAAGTCGAATATGCTCACCCGCGAGCAGGCGAACATCGTTGAGATCAGCGGCAAGAGCCGCAACGTCCTCAGCGAGATCAAACGCGGGGGTGCTGCGGACCTGATGAAGGATCCGAATTTCAAGCGCGACACCGTCCACGTCTATTCGCACGGCGTCGCCCGCAACCGCCTGAATGAAGCGGCGCAGCGGCTGAACGTCCCCCTCACGGTGGTGAACAACCTTGAGGAGGCGGACCTCTTGATGACGCTCCGCCCTTACTACCGCGACCGTCAATCCGTTGTCGTGGAAGCGGAGGAGAAAGGCATCCCGATCTACGTCCTGCGTTCCAACACCACGGCGCAGATTGAGTACACCCTCGCCAACCTCCTCAAGATCGAGGTGCAGGAACAGGCGGTGAACTGGGAAGACGTGGAAGAGGAGACGGTGAACGCCATCCGCCAGGTGCTGACGGGCGAGGCCAGCTGGGTCGATCTCTCCCCCGCCGACCGCTCCATCCGCCGCATCCAGCAGGAAATGATCGAGCAGGCGCATTTGATCTGCCAGCCCTTCGGCAAAGAGCCGCGGCGCCGGCTGCGCATTTACCGCAATATCTGACCGGAGGCAGCGCCGTGTTTATTACTTTTGAAGGACCGGACGGAAGC
This sequence comes from Anaerovoracaceae bacterium, assembly GCA_963600285.1. GTDB lineage: Bacteria > Chloroflexota > Anaerolineae > Anaerolineales > Anaerolineaceae > Flexilinea. Next base: position 1,697 of record CAVCBG010000051.1, on the reverse strand, counting down.
GGCAAGAGCACACAGCTGAAGCTGTTGGCGTCCGCCCTGCGCGAAGAAGGGAGCGACATCGTCACCACCCGCGAACCGGGCGGCACCGAGATCGGCGACCAGATCCGCGCGGTCATTATGAACATGAAAAACAAAGCCATGGACCCGCGGACGGAGCTCCTGCTCTTCAACGCGTCCCGCGCCCAGCTGGTGGAAGAGTTGATCCGCCCCTCCCTGGCCGCGGGGAAGATCATTCTCTGCGACCGTTACGCGGACTCGACCATGGCGTATCAGGGATACGGCCACGGCCTGGACAAAGACGAACTTCGCCGGCTGCTGAACTTCGCGACCGGCGGGCTGAAACCCGACCTGACGCTGCTCTTCGATATCTCCGCCGAGGCGGGATTGAAGCGCCGCCTTTCGAACCATGACGAATGGAACCGCATGGACGACTACGCCCTGCAGTTCCACGAACGCGTCCGCGGCGGCTTTCTTGAGCTCGCGGCGGCCGATCCCGAACGGTGGGTCGTGATTGACGCGGACCGAGACCCCGGCGTGATCCACGCGGAAGTCCTTGACATTGTGAAGCGGAAGCTTTCTTTTTGAAATAAGAGGTGACTTATGAATATCTATGAAAACCTGATCCAAGGGAAAAGCAAACTCGCCCTGGTCGGCCTCGGCTACGTCGGCATGCCCATCGCCGTGGCGTTCGCGAAGAAGGTCCCGGTCATCGGCTTCGACCTGAACAAAGAGAAGATCGCCCGCTACAAGGCCGGCTTCGACCCCACCTGTGAAGTCGGCGACGACGCCATCAAGGCGACGAATGTTGACTTCACCTCCGACGAGACGCGATTGAAGGAAGCCTCCTTCATCATCGTCGCCGTCCCGACCCCGATCAATATTGACAAGACCCCGGACCTCTCCCCCGTGGAGAACGCGTCCGTGACCGTCGGCCGCAACCTTTCGAAGGGTTCCATCGTGGTGTATGAATCCACCGTCTACCCCGGCGTGACGGAAGACATCTGCCTGCCGATCCTCGAGCGCGAATCCGGCCTGAAGTGCGGCGTGGACTTCTGGATCGGCTACTCGCCGGAGCGCATCAACCCGGGCGATAAGAAACACCGCCTCGAGAACATCCGCAAGATCGTCTCCGGCTGCTGTCCCGAAGCGCTGGAGGAGATCGCCAAGGTCTATGAACTCGTCATCGCGGCGGGCGTTCACCGCGCGTCTTCCATCAAAGTCGCCGAGGCCGCGAAAGTGGTTGAGAACAGCCAGCGCGACATCAACATCGCCTTCATGAACGAGCTCGCGATGGTCTTCCACCGCATGGATATCGACACCAAGGAAGTCATTGACGCCATGAACACCAAGTGGAACGCCCTCGGCTTCTACCCCGGCCTCGTCGGCGGTCACTGCATCGGCGTGGATCCGTATTACTTCGTCTATGAGGCCGAGAAGCTCGGCTACCATTCGCAGATCATCCTCGCCGGCCGCAAGATCAATGACGACATGGCTTCCCACATCGGCGACGCCATTATCAAGGAACTCGTCCTCGCCGACAAGGTCGTCAAGGAGGCGAAAGTCCTCATCCTCGGCATTACCTTCAAAGAGAACTGCCCGGACCTCCGCAACTCCAAGGTCAACGACATCATTCTGCGGCTGAACGAATTCGGCATCACGCCCTACGTCTCCGATCCCCACGCCGACCCGGCGGAAGC
>CAVCBG010000050.1:0-7791 GCA_963600285.1 Anaerovoracaceae bacterium | reverse complement strand
CCGTCGACTTGGGAGATGAGGCCTTTTTTATCCGGCTCCAGGTGCACATGAACACTCTCCGCCTGCACGGTGTGAATATCGGGATGGTCGAGGTCGCCGGTGGTCAGGCGGGGGATCAGCTTGATCAGCCGCCAGGCAGGGAGGCCGCCGCCGAGGTAGCAGATGTCAAGCTTGCCGTCGGTCAGGCTGAAGTTCGGGGCGAGGATGAAGCCGCCGCCTTCCTGTCGGCCGTTCATGGCGGTGAAGAGCACGATGTCGTAATCGAAGGTCTTGTCGTCAATCGTGATCGTCGCGGTCTGCTGGGAGAGGTCCTTCGCCACGGACATGATCACGCCGTACGCGTAGGACAGCTTGCCGTTGAGAATGGACTCGCCGGCGTAGTAGTTGACCGCGGAGTCGATGCCGAAGCCGGAGCCGTTCATGAAGTAGCGTTCGAAGGTCCCGTCGCCCGCGGCGCCGATGTCGGCAGGGACGCGGTGGTCGGCCTTGATGATCCGCATGATGCCGTCGAGGTCCACATTCAGCCCCACCGCGGAGAGGAAGTCGTTGCCCCGTCCGTTCGGGATGAAGGCGAGGGCGGTGTCCTTCACGCCCTTCTTCTGCGCGTTGACGAGGCCGTTGACCGCTTCATTGATGGAGCCGTCCCCGCCGCAGACGATGACGCGTTCCGCGCCCTCGAGCGCCGCCTGTTCGGCGAGCTCGTCGACGTGCTTGTCGCCCGCGGTTGCCAGCAGGTCAACTTTGATGCCGATGCCTTTGAGCGCTTCCAAAAGATCACGCGCTTTATACCGGGATGCGCCTTTCGACGCGAACGGATTGAAAATCAGGGCATTCTTCATCTCTTTTTGTTCTCCCCTTCGGATTTATGCCCCGCGGGATGCTGCTTGGCGGAGTCTTTCTTGACGAATGAATGGCTGCCCGCGGACTTGGCGGGACGGTTGTCTTTCTTCTGCGGACGGCTGTCCGTCTGTTTTTTATAGGACTGCGGCGCGGTGTCGAATCGGGTGACTAAGGCGTCTTTCTGCTTCTGCCGTTTGAGCGGGTCTTTCTCCACGAAAAGCGGCGTGTTCGTGAAGGGGTCCGTCTCCGTGTAATACATCAGCGTGGACCAGGTCGAAGGCGTCGGCGTGAAGATCTGCGTCTGCTCCGGGGTCATGTGAAGGTTCTCGTCGGCGAAACGCTTCAGGTACTGCATGTCTTTCAGGGTGCAGCCCGGATGCGCGGCGATGAAGTAGTAAGTCAGGAACTGCTTGCTGTTCGGCGAAGTCTTGTTCACCCGCTCGAACATCTTGCGGAACTCGAGAAGCTTGTCCGCGCCCGGCTTGCCCATCAGGGAGAGCACCGCCGGTTTGTCGTGCTCCGGGGCGACTTTCATCTGTCCGGAGACGTGGTAGTCGCAGATTTCTTTAAGGTAGCGCGTGCCGAGGCCGGGATCCGCGAGGATCATGTCATAGCGGATGCCGGAGGCGACGACGATCTTCTTGACGCCGGGGATCTTGCGCGCCTTCTCCAGCAGGGAGATCACGTTCTCGTGGCTGATGTGAAGGCTCGGACACGGCTGCGGGAAGAGGCAGCGGCGGTCCTTGCAGGCGCCGTATTTCAACTTTTTCTCGCACTCGAAGCCGTACATATTCGCGGTAGGGCCGCCGAGGTCGGGGATGGTTCCCTTGAAGCCGGGGAGCTTGGCGATCTTCTCGATTTCTTTAAGAATCGAATCCTCCGAACGCCACTGCACCGTCCGTCCCTCGTGAACGGCGATCGCGCAGAAGTTGCACTCGCCGTAACAGCCGCGGTGCGTGGTGATGGAGTAGCGGATCGTCTCCAGGGCTTTCACGTCGCCCATCTGCTTGTAATAGGGATGGAGCTCGCGTTCGTAAGGCAGGGCGTAGACCGCGTCCAGTTCCTTTTGGGAGAGCGTCTTCGCCGGCGGGTTCTGGATCAGCCAGCGGTCGGGGCCGTGCTTCTGCGCCAGCGTCTTCCCGCGGACGGGGTCGCAGTTCTCATAAAACGCGCGGTACATCTTGATGAAGGCCTGTTTGTCGTCGCGGCATTCCTCGAAGGAAGGCAGCATCACCGCCCCCTCCGGCACTTCATGGGATTTGTACGCCAGCCCGCGGATGTCGTTCGGGGACTCGCCTTTCGAAAGGGCGAGCGCGAATTCCAGCACCGGGCGTTCGCCCATGCCGTAAATCAGGTAATCCGCCTTGGCGTCGAAAAGGATCGAGCCGCGGACTTTATTCGACCAGAAATCGTAATGCGCGACGCGGCGCAGCGAAGCTTCCACACCGCCGAGCATGATGGGGCGGGTGTTCTTGTAGTAACGGCGGATGAGATTCGTGTACACCATGCAGGCGCGGTCCGGCCGTTTGTCATTCACCCCGCCGGGGGTGTAGTCGTCATTGCGGCGCGGCTTCTTCGAGGCGGTGTAGTTCGCCACCATGGAGTCAACCGCCCCCGCGGAGACGCCCCAGAAGAGCTTCGGCTCGCCGAGACGGGTGATGTCGTCGGGACTGTTCACGTCCGGTTGAGCAATCACAGCCGCGCGGTAGCCCGCCTTCATCAGGACGTGGCCGATGACGGCAATGCCCATATGCGGCGAGTCAATATACGCGTCGCCGGTGACCAGGACTACGTCGGGCGCGTCCCAGCCAAGGGCGTCCATCTCTTCTTTGGTGGTCGGAAGGAACATAGGGGATTATTCCTTTCCTTTCTTCAGCTTCTTCGTCAGCGGGCCGATCAGTCCCGTCGCGAAGACCGCCGCGGAGCAGATCAGGATGTAAATGACCGTCTTCCAGAAGGGGAAGCGGCTGATGGCATCCGCCGAGTAGCGGCTGTAATACCACTGGGTGAAGAAGACGAGGAAGATGACCTCGATCGCGATCCAGCGGACGAGCCACCAGTCGCGGTTCTTGAGCGCGAAGTCGATCCCCCAGGCGGCAAGGAACGCCAGCCACGGCAGGAAGATGACGCGGTAGCGCGGGTTGTCCCACTGGTCGCCGCCCGCCCGCAGGGAGCTGACGAACATCCAGACGAGGACGAAGAGCGCGTTCACGATGAGCAGGGCGCGCTGTTTCTTATCCTTGGCGCGCAGGGTGGAGAAAATCGCGTAGAAAAGGAACGGCACGAGAATGTACCAGCCGGCGGCGCGGTAAATGCCCGCGACTTTCCAGAAAATCGTCGTGCAGGGACCGTGCGCGAGGTCGCAGGCGGGCGCGGTCGGGTAGACCAGGATCGCCGGCAGGACCGGCTGGGTCAGGCCGTAGACGGCAACGAAGAGCGAACGGAACTGTCCGCCGATCTCGCCGACGACTTTCTCAACCCAGCCCGAACCGTTCTCCGTGGTGTGGACGTCGTAATGGATCCACTCCTCGAAGGCGGGCAGGGCGACAATGACGGAGCCGAGTACGCCGAGGACGACGAGGACGATGCCGACCCACAGCCAGGCTTTGGAACGCGGGATCAGGAACTCCGCCCAGATCCACAGCAGGGAGACGCCCACCAGCGCGGCGGCGACGAGATTCGAGAAGGGCAGGCAGCAGACGACGCACAGCGCCAGCAGCAGCCCGTATTTGACTTTGTTGTCACGCAGACGGCAGAGCATATAGAATGCCGCGCCGAGGATGCCGATGAGGAAGGGTTCGCGCATCGGGGCGCCGGAATAGAAGACGCTGTCCGGGTAGAGCGCGTAAATGAAGGCCGCGATCAGCGCGGCGCGCTTGCCGAAGCGTTCGAGCATGCCTTTGAAGAAGAACGGCAGTCCGAGCGCGGTGAAGAAGGCGCCGAGGAGGATGATCAGCGTGAAGCGGCGGGCGTCCGGCGAGATGTATTCATACAGCCAGACGCTGAGCAAGGCCAGGCCGCCGTATTGATCGTTATGGTATTCGCGGGTGAGCGTGTCCGCGAAGGACAGGTCTTCCTTGTTGGCGGCGGCCCATGCCTCTTCATCGCGGCGGTAGGCGTCATCGAACAGGAACCCCAGCTCCTCGCGGCGTTCATCCGGGTGGCCGTATTCGGGGAGCAGGTTCACCGTGGCGAGGCCGAAGCCGAAGCGCAGCCCGAATGTCAGCAGGATGAGGATGGCAAGCGTCCAACCCTTGCCCGCCCACTTCCACAGCAGCGCGAGGAGGCTCCAGAAGATCAGGGAGGCAATCGCGGCGGCGCGGAAAGTGACACCGGGGTCGCCCGCGGTCCAATTCGCGGCGCACCACGCGGTCAGCGCGGAGAGGATCAGGACGACGAGGATATACCAAACAATATTCGTGCTTTTCTTATTCATGACGGCTCCCATTCAGGTAGGATTCGGCGCGTTTCTGCCAGGTGTAGTCCGCGGAACGGCGTTTGGCTTCGCTGCCGAGACGGTTCCGCAGTTCGGGATCGTTGATGACGCGGCGGAGGCCTTCCGTCCAGGAGGCAAGATCCTCCGGTTCACAGAAGACGGCGCAGCGTTCGTCAAGGACTTCATGGATCACGGGAAGGTCCGCCGAGACAATGCAGCGGCCTTCCGCCATATACTCAAACATTTTCATCGGGCTGCAGATCTCCGCGGAGTTGCCGCCGGAGGAGCCCGCGATCTTCGACGCGTACGGCATCAACAGGATGTCGCAGGCGGCTTGCGCGAGGGGAAGCTCCGCCTTGGTCAGGAAGCCGTGAAAGACGGCGTTCGTCAATCCCTTGGCCGATACTTCCGCGCGGCAGCGTTCCACCGCCTCATCCGTGCCGCCGAACCAATGGAAATCAGCCTCCGGGAAGCGCTCGGCGAGGTCGATGAAGAGCCCGCTGCCGCGTCCCTCGTAGAGATGCCCGCTGCAGGAGACGGCAATTCGATCCGCGGGGAAGCCCAGACGGCGCTTCGCCTCCGCGAGGTCGGGGAGGTCGGCGTAGTCTTCCGGCGAGACCCCATTCGGCGCGATCAGGCAGTCCTCCGCCTTCAGCTTCGGCCAGCGCGCCAGGCACTTGTCCCGCAGCGCTTCGGTGATGAAGAGCACCGTCTTCGGCGCCTTCGTCCGCGTGTAAAGATCGAACCAGCGCACCCCGCCGCCCACGGGCAGGTCGTGCATTTCATACGCCGTGCGTTTCCCGCGCAGGGCGGCCGCCGCGGCGATCTGAATCGTCCAGGTATAGACCACGTCCGCCTTGACCCGCTCCGCTTCCTTCAGCGCGCCGAGGACGAAATCCAGGCGGTGCAGCTTCGGACGGGATTGCACGCGGGTGATGGGAAAGGGCTCGCAGCGCAGGGCGTAGCGTTCCCGAACCTCATCGAAGCTCACGCTGCCCGTTCCCGGCACGCAGAGGCGGACATCCGCCCCGCAGCGGCGCAGTCCGTCGCAGGCCATCATGACCTGAATGGAGTTCGCCGTCCCGGAGGGGACGAGCGAGGTGGCGGAGGCGGCGATGATCATGCCTTGGCCTTCCTCTTTTTGCCCAGGCGGATCTCCTCGTTGGATGCCTTCTCCAGGTTATACAGGCCGCGGAAGGTCATGATCAAGACGGAGACGGCGAGGTACGCGGAGAGCAGCACCGCTTCGGTGATGTACGGTCCGCGGGGGACGAAGAGGATGGTCAGGAACATTTTGGCGAGCATCGTCCAGAAACTGACGGTGGTGGCGTAATTCGCCTCGCTGAATGTCAGCAGCAGCGTGCGGTTCCAGAAGAGGACGTTGGCGATGCCGTAGCCGACCATCAGCGTCATGATGACGTTGTACGCCGGCAGGTATTCCTCTTTGAAGATCTGGAACGACAGGCCGAGGATGTTGATCTCATGGAAGAGCAGCGGTTTGCCGAGGAAGAGCAGTCCGAGGAAGGCCGCCCCGGTCCACAAACCGGAAAGCGTCGTGATCTTGCGCAGCAGGGACTTGACGCGGTCCCACTGCTTGGCGATGATGGCGCGGTTCATTTCGGGGTAAGTGGTGTCGATGAGCGGGTTGACCGGGGTGAGGACCATGTTGATGACGGTCATGGCGGTCTTATAGTACCCGGCGTAGATCGGGCTCAGCAGCGCGCCGACCCAGAGGAGTTCGCCGTCGCGGGCGAGCAGATTGATGGTGGAGGAGATGTTCGTGGAGACGGTGAACTGCAGGATCTGTTTCTTGTTCGTGATCAGGGAGAGCGGCGCCTTCGCCCAGTCATGACCGAGCAGGTTCGGCAGCCAGGCGATACAGAGGATGATCGGGACGATGCCGAGGATGATCTTGCCGATGAGGTAGGCGCTGAGGATGCCGATCAGGCCGAGGTTTTTCTGTGTGGAGATGAAGACGATCGCCGCCACGATGACGTTCTGTACGAGGCTGACGAGGGCGATGGAACGGTAGCGGTTGATGACGCGGAGAATGCCGTTCGCGGTCTCCACGGCGAACTGTCCGAGAATGCTGACGCCGTAGAAGAGGATCAGGGTGTAAAGGGACGCGTCGTCGAGGAAGATCCGCGCGCCGAGTTTGGATGTAACCGCCATGAAGACGAAGGCGAAGAGCGACGTCGCGGTCTCCACAAGGGCGGCGAACTTGATGAGCGCGCCCGTCTTGCGGCGGTCTCCCTGCACGTATGCTTCGCCGACAAAGCGCACGACGACTTCATTCATGCGGAAGGAGAAGAGTTTATTGACGTTGGTGACGTAGCTGGTGATCAACCCGAGGACGCCGTAATTATAGACGCCGAGACGCCGGGTGATGAAGATGGTCAGGAAGACGCTGATCACATTGCTGAGGATGAGGTACGTCGAGTTCCGCAGCACCCTCCGCAGGATCCGGTCGTTGAACCAGGCCGCTACGCGCTGTATCAGCTCACCCATCAGATTCGGATGTCCTTCAGGAATTCACGCTCGGCCTGATACCAGGCAACGGTGCGGCGGAGGCCTTCGTCAAGGCTGACTTCCGGCTCCCAATTGAGCAGGCGGCGGGCTTTGCTGATGTCCGCGAGGTTCGCGAGCATATCCGCCTTGACGACGGGCTGATGCTCAATGACGGCGGGCTTGCCGATGATTTCCTCGAGCTTGTGAATGAGCCCGTTGATGGAGATGGATTCGTGGCCGCCGAGATTCATGATCTCGTAGCCGACCGGTTTCAGTCCGGCAACGCAGCCGCGGGCGATGTCATCCACGTAGGTGAAGCCGCGGGTCTGTTCCCCGTCGCCGTTCAGGCGGATGGGTTCGCCCTCGCTGATCCATTTGACGAAGCGGTAGATCGCCATATCCGGACGGCCGGCGGGTCCGTAAACGGTGAAGAAACGGAAGATGGTCACGTCGAGGTCATACAGATAATGGTAGGCGTGGCATTCGGCTTCCGCGCCCTTCTTCGAGGCGGAATACGGCTGCAGCGGACGGTCCGACGAAGCGGTCTCGTCCGTCGGGTAGGGAGCGTTCTCGCCGTAAATGGACGAGGTCGACGCCTGGATGAACTTCTGCGTGTCGTGCCGGCGGCAGGATTCGAGGAGGTTGAGCGTGCCTTTGGTGTTGGTTTCGAGGTAGAGCCACGGGTCCTTCATGCTCAAGCGCACGCCCGGGATGCCGGCGATGTTGATGCACGCGTCGAATTTCGCGTCGGTGAAGAGCTTCTCGAGCGCCTCGAAGTCGGTGATGTCGGTTTTTGAGAAATGAAATCCCTCCCGCCCGGTGAGTTTATTCAGGCGGTATTCCTTCAGCCGGCGGTCGTAGATGTCATTCAGAATATCGATCCCGGTGACTTCAATGCCATCGTCGAGCAGGAATTCGCAGATGCGTGAGGCAATAAAGCCGGCGGCACCGGTCACTAAGACATGTTTCATAGTTCATTCTCCGAGACGCGGGCGGGGCAATTCCCG
>CAVCBG010000049.1:0-7818 GCA_963600285.1 Anaerovoracaceae bacterium | reverse complement strand
ATCTTCTCCGAAACCGGGCGGACGGTGTGGATGCCGGTCTCTTCCCGCGCCTCACGCATCGCGACCGCGAGCAAGTCCTCGTCCCCATCCGCGTGCCCGCCGCACCATGACCAGGAGTTGTAAATGTTGTGATAGATCATCAATGCCTTGGTCCGCTCCGGGTTGACCAGCCAGGATGAGGCGGTCATGTGGGCGTTCCGATCCGCGCGGACGTAGACGTCGGGAACGGTCTCGAGCTGACGGATGATCTCATCGCGGTCGAGGCTCTCCTGTTCGTTCCAAGGTTCGTAAGCGCGCAGTTCGGCGATCAAAGATTTTCGGTCCATTCCAAGTCCTCCGGGGATATTGATAACGCGCCTCTCGGCGCGTTCTTCTGTTTAGTAATAAGGGATCACCAGCGTGAAGGCGCTGCCTTTGCCGAGCCGGCTCTCCATCAGCAGCTTGCCGTTATGCACCTTCGCCGTGTACTTCACCAGCGCCAGCCCGCGGATTCCGTTCCCGGCCGCGTCGAGATCCGTCTGCTCCTGCAGCTTCTCGAGGTCGAGCGGCGAAATGCCGCTGCCGAAGTCTTCTACACGCAGCGTCCAGTCGTTCTCGTTGTACTTGATCGAAACCTGAATCGGCTTGCCGTCCATCTTGGACGCGTTGACGGCGTTATTGATCAGGTTGAAGATCGAGAGCGAGAGCAGCCAGGGATCGCCGACCGCCTTGCCGGCGACGTGCCCATTCTCACCGCTGGTGGCGTTCATCTCGATCTCCACGCGCTTGTTGCGGGCAGCGGGCGAGAGGTCATAGACGATCTCGCGGGTCAGCTTGGTCACGGAGATAACGCCGAAGGAATGGGCGGAGTTCTCCGTGCCGCGGTAATGGTTCGCGCCGTAATCAAAGAGCGTCACGAGGCGCTGCAGCGGGGAGACGGTCTTGCCGATGTAGCCCTTCTGCAAATTCGTGAGGTCGCCGGAGGACTCCAGCAGCGCGATGCTGCCGAGGGCTTTCTCCGTGAGCAGACGGTAATACAGGATCTCGTTCTCGCCGAAACGCGCCTCGCGAATGTCCGCGTCGGTCTGGGGGAAGACGTAGACTTGGCCGGTCTTGTCCCCGCCGAAGTCAACCGTCTTGCGGATGTAATCAAAGCCGGAGAGCTGATTGGCAGAACCGCCTTCGTCATTTTCACTGCGGATGGCGCTGAGGATGGCGGCCTTGTCCTTCAAAGTCTCGAAGGACGGGTTGGAGATCAGCAGGCGGTCGGGCTGAAGCAGGATCAGCGCCGGGAGCTTCAGCTTCTCGAGCAGCTCGGCGAAGTGATTCGCCATGGTCTGGGTGCGCAGATCGTCATCCAACCAGCGCTGAAGGCGCAGGCGGATGGATTCGCAGCCGCATTGGAAGATGTCGCCGGCCTTCTCCGCGAAGGAAGCGCTCTCAAAGCAGGCCCAGACGAAGCCCGCGTATCCGTAACTCGTGCGCAGGGGGACGAAAACGGCGGAGCCGTCCTCAATCGCGAGTGTGGAAAGCAGCGTCGATTGGCCGATGGACGGGATGCGGAGGTTGTTTTTCTGCGTCTTCATGATGCCGTAAAAGCGGGAGTCGATCGCCTCGAATGAGGGATCCGTCTTCCCGCAGAAATACAGCGTCAGGTCCTCCGCTTCCGCGCGGCCGGTGGTCCGATTGAGGATCACGCGCACGGAAATCGGCTGAAGCAGCTCCAGCGTATCCAGAATCGTCCGTACGTCTTTTTCAACGTCGATCCACAGCATCGTCTCAGTCCATCAAATCCATAATCTTCTTCGCGACCTCATCGGCGGAGAGGCTGTCCGTCTTGATGATGACGGCGTCATCCGCGGGGCGCAGCGGGGCGGTCTTGCGTTCGGAATCCGCCTTGTCGCGCTTGATAATGTCGGCGAGAATTTCCTCGTAGCTCTCGGAGGTGATCCCCTTCGAGAGGTTTTCCTTGTAACGGCGGTCCGCGCGGGTCTCGGCGGAGGCTTCGAGATAGATCTTCATCTCGGCGTCGGGCATGACGACCGTGCCGATGTCGCGGCCGACCATGACCACGCGTCCCCGCAGGCCGATGCGGCGCTGCTGGGCGGTCAGGGCTTTGCGAACGGCGGGATAGGCCGCCACCGTGGAGACGATCTTATCCACTTCGGGGAGGTGCAGGCGGTCGGTGATGTTCTGACCGTCCAGCAGCACCAGCGTCTCGCCGGCGGCTTCGTCATTGCGGAGCTCGATATTCATGTTCTCTACGATATCGCTGACGCGCTTTTCGTCGCTGATGTCGTCCAGCTGCTTCTGCGCGCCGTAAGCGGCGACGCGGTACATGATCCCGGTATCAAAGAAAAGATAGCCGAGGTTCTTCGCCACGATCTTGCCGACCGTGGTCTTGCCGGACGCGGCTGTGCCGTCCATCGCGATTTGATTGGGAATTGTCATTGAGCCTCCGTAAATTCCTCGGCGCCGTATTCGGTTTCGCCGGTATCTTGCATGATCAGGTATTGATTGTCAACCCACATTGAGATCGACTTCGTGACGGTGGAGCCGTCCCGGAAGAGGATCCATTTGCCCCAGTCGTACAGGCTGTACGAACGGAAGTCGCGGGATTCCTCCAGGGTGAAGGTGCCGCCGGAGAAGCCGGCGTAGGAATAGCCGTGCGTCTCGTCGGGGTCCAAAATCACATCCACCGTGTCGAGGTTGGAATGCATATTTCCGCTGTTTTCGATGCCGTCCACATCCCGCAGCTGCCAGCGCAGAATGGCGTCATCCGAGGCAAGGTTCAGCACCCAGGGATGGTTGGACGCGTCCCCGCGTTTGGCGCGGGTCTCCTCGAAGAGCTCGAGGAACACATTATCCGCCGCGACGGCATCCCCGCCGTCAAGCAGGGTGATGTTGCCCGTCGCGCGGGCCGAAGCGGGATGATCCGCGTCGCGGTCGAAGTTCCCCGCCGTCCAGGCGTTCGTGACCAAGCCCCACAGCAAGATAATCATACCACCGCAGATCAAGCCCGGGTAGAAAACGCGCGGATCGAAAAGGTCGGAGAGGATCTTGACGATCAGCACGATGATCAGAACGCTGATGACCGTCAGAATGATTGACGCGGTCAAACGGCTGAAAGGCAGGGTGACGGTCTCGCCGTTCCAGAGGACGGAAGCCGCCTGATCCGTAGTGGGATAGCGGAAGAGATCCACCAAGCGGAACCAGAAGTAGGAATACACACCGGGGACGGCGCAGGCCGTCACCCAGAAGGCGAAGCGCTTCTCGGCGCCGCGCACGGCTTCATGCATACCGAGCACGATGTCCGCGGCGATCAGCCACAGCAGCAGCGAGACGTACGGCAGCGCCGTGACGCCCATCCATAAGAGCGCGGGCACCGCGAAGAGAACCGCCTGCGCCAAGTACTTCGCCGTCTGTTCAAAGACGCAGCGGAGGATGACGAGCAGGAGCGGAATGCCGAGATACAGGAAGACGGCAATCAGCGTGGCGGCCAAACCCGGATGCGCCCATTCGGGCAGGGCGGAGAAGGCATTCACGAAGCCGTTCCCGAAGCAGGCGATCCCGCCGGGGAACGCGCCGAAGCAGAGGATCAGCGCGAGGAAGCCGAGGCACACCGCGGCGAGGTCCTTCTTGCCGGGGAGAACCGGGCGGAGGGCTTTATTCTTCAACGGCTCAAGCGCCGTCAGGATGACGAGAATGATCAACGCCGGCCAAGCCCGTTCGCCGCCGCAGAGGGCGAGGAGCAGGAAGAACAGACCGCGGGCATTCATGCCGAGGTAGAGGCAGACGCCCGCAATCGCGGTCATCAGCACAGACGGCAGCAGCGCGTCCGCGCGTTTGGACCAGAAGAGCAGCACCGGATCGATCGCGAGCAGGAAGCCGAGCGCCAACGCCTTCCCGCGGCCGAGCCGGTTCATGAAGAACAGCGGCAGCAGCGCGAGCAGGATCCCGCACACGGCAGGGAAGAGCCGCGCCGTGAATTCACTCTCGCCGAAGAGCTTGAAGAGCAGGGCGGTCGGCAGTTCGTACAGCAGCCGGCCCGCGCCGCTCCCGTTCGTCGCGAAGAGCTCCGCCGCGGTCAGCGCGTTCTCCGCTTCATTCATGGAGAGCGCCGCGCCGCCGAGGCCGATCAGCCGAAGCGAACAGGCCAGTGCCGCGATGATGATCCCGGGCAGCACGCCGGATGTTTTGTTTTCGTTCTTTTCCATAATCAATACACCTGATAGATCTGACAGCCGTCGCTGTCATAGACAAGCGTCAAATTGCGGTCGAATTTCTGACTTTGGATATTATAAGCGCTCTTTTCGGATGTTCCGATATAAACATAGCGCACATTATATTTGTCGATCAGCTCCTTCGCGGTTTCCCAGCTGCGGGTCTCGTAAATCGTCTGCACGTCGTCCGCGCGCGAACCGATCTCGTTATACCCGCCGCGCCATTGGGATTCATGCCCGGTCGGGCCGAGAACGGCCTGCAGGCCGCCGAAGGTTGACATCATGTTGTCGCTGCCGTAACTGGAGCCGACTTTCTCAAGCACGACGCCGGGCTCCGCGTCTTCAAGCCAGCGCAAAGCTTCCCAGTCGGCGCGGGTGCGCTTCAGGTAATTCGCGCCGTCGAGCGTGACAATGGTTCGGGTGGAAGCGCTCTGCACTTTGCCGGTCACGCAGAAATACGGATAGATCATCGCGCAGGCGAAAAGCAGCGTCATCGGCACGGCGAACGCGGCCTTCGCGGCGGGCTTTTTCAGCCCTTCGAGGAGGTCGATCACCGCGTACGAAGCGGAGAGGCCGAAGAGGATCCAGGCCTGATAATAGAACTTGAAGATGGTGTTCATGCGCGTGCCGAAGAGGTCCCGCAGGTAGAAGAACTCCGGGAAGATGACCAAGGCCGCCGCGATGAGCATCATCAGGCTGATGAAGACATCCATCGGCTCAACTTCCTTCGCCTCGGTTTCGGCGCCGTCCGCCTTCGCGAACTGACGGACCAAAATGAAGGCAATCGCCGCGACGGCAAAAAGGATGAACAGCGTGGGCAGGGCGCAGACGCGGCGGGTGATGAAGCCGTAAAGTCCGGTCGCCAGGTCACTGATCCCCTGCACGCTCGCGAAGGAATCCCCGGCGAGCTTCAAAGTCCCGCCGGCGCTGCTTTCATGCAGGGCGAGCAGGAGGACAAAGAGGATCGTCTCAATGATGGCCAGCCCGACAAAGAGCCAGAAGACCATCCAAAAGCCGAAGCTCCGGGCCGTCTTTCCGCAGCCGCGCAGCTTCCAAATCTGCCACACCAGCACCGGGAAGATGAACATCCCGAACATGATGAGGAAGAGCACCGTCCGCGTCACGAAGATGCCGCTGGGGACGATGCCGCCGGCCTGCGAGGCGAAGCCCATGAAGAAGAGCGCGTAGAGCAGAATGCAGCCCGCCGCGAGCGGCAGCGCGGTCTCAAAGAAGACCGTGAACGCCTCCCGATGCCAGCCGTTGCGATGAATATAAGCTGCCGTCACGCCGAGGCAGTACAAGCCATAGTAGAAGGGGAAATCCCAGGTATTCAGGAAGAGCAGGGCGCCGATGCAGACAGACGTCAGCCAAAAGTCCGCCGAGCACATCCAGCGAACCAAGTCCGTCTCCGCGAGGGAGTGTTTTCCGCTGAACAGTCCCTCAACGAAGAACAGCCGCGGATTCGATCCGCGCAGGGCCTTGAGGAAGGCGTTCAGCGCGATGGCGATACAGAGCATCACGAAGGGGATGGCGATGACATGCGGATGCAGGTCGCCGAGCTCAAAGGAGAACATCGGGAACTCGTCAATGACTTCAATCTCATTGCCGGTCAAGCCGTAATCCCCCAGCACACGCGAAGCGCGCCACCACCAGATCCCGGAACGGCCGGTGATATTCCAGGTAGCGGCCTGCGTCGGGGCGTCGACGAGCTCCTTCAAGCCCACCCACGACCAGAACGAAGACGTGCCGTCCTCGTTCCAGAACAGGCCGAGCGAATGCAGCAGTTCGAAGAAGCCTTCCAAGTTGCCGGCGATCAGCACGAACACCGGCGCGATGAGCGCGCGCAGCTTGAAGCGGAAGGCCTTTCCGCTTTCGGACGCCCGCAGCCGGAGGAGGTCATTGACCAGCGCGTACGCGGAGACCGCCGCCATGGCGAAGACGGTGCAGAGCATCAGGTTGAAGCCGACCGAGGAGAGCACCCCGGAGAGGCGGATCAGCACCGCGCTCATGATGTAGCCGAAGTAGTAATACGAGATGGAGTAGCCCGACAGCCACGAATCCCGCGGCGGGAAGGTGTCGGACTTCAGGATGGAGTTGATGAACATGATCTCCATCGGCTTTTCCGTGCCGGAGATGTCCGGGCCGCCGATGCGCATCACGACCATCAGCGCGAAGGCCAGGGCGAAGACGATCTCCGTCCCGATCAGGTACCCGCGGTTCGCCCGCGTCCATTCGCGCAGCTCGTCCCAATTTTTGACATAGAGCCAAACCGCCGCGGCGGTCAAGCCGAGGATGACAATGAGCAGGCTGCCGAGGTCATTCCGCAGCAGGCTCAGCATCCCGCCGAGCCAGAAGATAAAGGAGACCAAGATCAGCCCGACCGCGCGGGAGAAGGCGGAGCCCCGCCCCGGCAGCCGTTTGAGCCACGGGAACACAAAGGCAAAGCCGATGGCACCGATCCACAGGAGCACCAAATACCATTTCAAAATATCAAGGATCATTGTTCGTCTCCAATCCCATCCATGGTCACTTCATAAATCCGGGTATTGCCGCGGTCGTAGACGCATTCCCACAGGGAGTTGTACTCCGTCTCGACCCCGTTCTCATCGGCGACAATGGCGGGCACTCCGTCAGCCTCGGCGAACTTCGCGATGCCGTCCGCGGAATACATGCCTTCTTCCATTTGGCCGACGATGATATATTTCACGTTGTATTTCTCAATGAAGCGCACCGCGGTGGCGAGGTCCGTTGTGTTATAGAACTCGCCGATGCCGTTCACGCGGTCCCAGACTTCATTCGAGCGGCCCGGGCGCTGCTGCCGCTGGTGGTAATTCCAGCCCACCACACCGGGCAGCCCGGTATAGATCGTATAGCGCGAGCCGAATTTGTACTCCGTCGGGCTCGCTTCCACGATGACGGGGGAGCCTTCGACGTTGTCCTGCATCCATTGGATGGCGTCGTAATCTTCCGAAAGGTCCATCACGAAATCATCCTGGTAGTAAATCGACGTTTCCATGTATTTCATGCCGTCGAGCGTATGCGGGGCGGAGTCGGACATTCGGTCGGTCATCTTGTCCGTACCGGCGAAGACCGGGTACATGAACGCGCCGCAGACGAGCAGCGCCGCGCAGGTCTTGAAGACAGGCACCGCGGCGCCGGCGAAATGCTCTTCCTCATTGCGTTTGAGGATCCCGGCGAAGGCAAACGCCGCGCAGATGGAGAGCATGATCCAAATCTGGTTGTAGAACTTGAAGACCATGTTCATGCGGCCGTTGTCGTATTTCAGGTGAATGACCTCCACCAAATTCGCGGCGAAGAACGCGACGCCCACGAGAAAATACACGAAGCGTTCGATGTCGCTGATCTCGGGACGCAGCAGCAGGAGCAGCGAAAGCGTCATCAAGGGCAGCGTGATCCAGATGATCCGCGCGCCGAGATAGGACATCACGAACAGAATCAGCGCGTAAACGACGGCGCCCGCGGTCAACAGATTGCGATGCTTGCTCATCCCCTCGCGGCAGACGCGCAGCGGGGTGTACTTCATCCAGCGGTAGACCTCGACGATGTACCAAGCCGTGATGAAGAAGAGGAACACGCCCCAGTGCATCAGGAACGA
>CAVCBG010000048.1:0-7861 GCA_963600285.1 Anaerovoracaceae bacterium | reverse complement strand
GTGACCAGCATCAGGGAGTTGTGCAGATTGGCCGCCATCTTTTCGCGATTCGCCGTCAGGCCGCTCAGGCAGTTCTTATTGAACGAATTCATCACGTCGCTCAGCAGGCGGACGGACTGGAGGAAGTTGTAAATCAACACCGGCATGAAGACGTTCAGCTCGAAATTCCCCTGCGAAGCCGCCATGCCGACCGCGGTGTCATTGGCGATGACCTGAACGGCAACCATCGTCACCGCTTCGCATTGGGTCGGGTTGACCTTCCCCGGCATGATGGATGAACCCGGCTCGTTGGCGGGGATGGTGATCTCCCCGAGGCCGAGGCGCGGACCGGAGGCAAGCCAGCGGACGTCGTTCGCGATCTTCATCAGGTCCGCGGCCAGCGCCTTCAGCGCGCCGTGCGCGAAGACGAGCTCGTCTTTGGAAGTCAGGGCGTGGAATTTGTTCTCGGCGGACGTGAATTCGTATCCGGTGTATTCGCTGACGGCCTTCGCCGCCTCCGCGTCAAAGCCGGCGGGAGCGTTCAAGCCGGTGCCGACGGCGGTGCCGCCGAGGGCAAGTTTGGAAAGGCCCGGCAGGGCGCGGCGGATCTGCTCGAGGCTGACTTCCACGCTGTTCCGCCAGCCGCTGATCTCCTGCGAGAAGGCGATCGGCGTGGCGTCCTGCAGATGCGTACGGCCGGATTTGACGACGCCTTCGTTCTCCTTCTCCAGCCGCTTGAAGGTCTCGATCAAGCCTTCCGCGGAGGGAATCAGACGGCGGTTGATCTCCACGACGGCGGCAATGTGCATCGCGGTCGGGAAGGTGTCATTCGAGCTCTGCGAACGGTTGACGTCGTCATTGGGATGCAGGAGCTTTTTGCCCGCGATCTCGTTGCCGCGGTTGGCGATGACCTCGTTCATGTTCATGTTCGACTGCGTGCCGGAGCCGGTCTGCCAGACGACGAGCGGGAAATTGCCGTCAAGCTTCCCCGCGATCACCTCGTCCGCGGCGGACGTGATGGCGTCGAGCTTTTCCTGTTCCAGCTTACCGAGACGGAAGTTCGCCAGCGCGGCGGATTTTTTAAGGATGGCGAACGCGGTGATAATTTCCGCCGGCATTTTCTCCGTGCCGATCTCGAAATTCTGATAACTGCGCTGCGTCTGCGCGCCCCAATATTTCTCCGCGGGGACCTTCATCTCGCCCATTGAGTCATGTTCGATCCTGTATTCCATGTCAAACCTCGTGTATTGAATTTGCGATTTCATTATACCGCCGCTCAGCCTTCGCGCGGGTAGATGACGAAATACACCCGGCGGACGACATCCCCGCTGTAATCCGGGTCGGCAGCGTAGTTCAGCCCCCAGATGCCGTCGAACGACTCCCACGACCACGAGACCTCCGTGCCGTAATAAGGATCGTTCAGCGTGACGGTGTCCGTCTCCGCGTCATAGGATGTCAGCACCGCGGCGTGGTTCATCGTCGTCGGCACCCAATTCGTCTTCACCAGCACGCCGACGGGGCCGTAATTCTCGAGCGCCTCGAGAAGCTCCTCGCGGCTCGCGTTCAACGTCATTTGATGAACGTAGCCGAGCTCCGCGAGCTCATCCGCCGCGGAGGAAGAGGACATTCCCCGCCCGGCGACGTACAATCCCTGCTCCGCGTTGCGGTCAATGCACTCCTGCGCGGATAAGATCGGCGTCCCGGCGGTGTCGTGCCAATACGCCGTCATCATCTCAATGCAGACAGGGACGCAGCCGACACCCGTCGGCGAACCGTCCAGCGTCAAGCCATCCTGCGAAAGCGGCTCCACCGTGTATTCGATCCGCAGCGGAGCTTCGGTCGGGACTGCATCCGGCGTTTCCGTCACAGGAATCTGCGTCGGCCTGTCCGGTGTCTGCGTGTCGGAAAGATCCGGCGTCAGGGACGGCCCCGCCACCACCTGCGGATCCGGCAGCCGCGTTCCCGAAGAACAGGCGGCGCAGAGCAGCAGGAATAAAAAGAAGCCGGAGACGATCCGGCTGTGTTTATGAGTTGAATTGAAAGCAGCCCGTCCCGGCATCAGTCGAGGGCGTACTTGCTGATGGCGCGGCCGATGGCGAGAATGTCATTCGAGCCCTTGAACTCGAAGACGACCTTCGTGCCGTTCGCCATCACCAGCATCAGTTCCGAATCGGGGATCAGCTCCGCGAAGCCCGCCGTCTGCACGGCGTAGAACTGGATGTGCTTATACGGGAAGGAACAGAAGTCCTTCTTCTTGCCGGTGATGCCGGCGACGTCGATGGTGATCACGCGTTTCGTGGTGAAGATCACCTGGTCGCGCACCGTCGCGTACACACCGACGAGCGCCTCGCTATCGGTGAACATTTTGACCGCGTCTTTATTGACGTCGCCGTCATTGACGCGGTGAAGTTTGAATAAGCTGTCCTGAGCGAAATTGATCATTGACTCCTCACTTTCCGATTACCGATATTCATTATACATCATCACGCGCATTGTCCCGAATTCGATTGTCCGACAACTATTATCGCGTAAATGTGATAAGATTAAATTCTATATATGCGCGCGCATATTAGTAACTAAGCAAACAGGGACAACCGCACATGTCTAATTCACAATCACGAACATCCTTCAAGCAAAGGCTGACGACGAAGGAGCGCAAAGTCATTCTCTTCATCGGGGACATTCTTGTCGTCCTCTTGGCGTTGGTCATCTCCTTATACGCCTGGGCCACCGAAGACAGCTGGCTGGGCATCTCGCTCACGTTCCTGCTTGAACGGCCGGATCCGTGGTTCTACCTGCTGCCGATCCTTTGGCTGTTCCTGATGATCCCCTGCCGAAATCTGCGGAAGATCACGTCTTTCCAGAACACGCTGAAAGTCGTCCTCATCTCCTCCCTGGTCAGCATCGCGGTCTACCTGACGATCTTCTTCCTCGCGCCGGCGAAGTCCATGCCCCGCCGCGGCGTGATCGTCTTCTTCATCGCCGCCGCGCTGCTCACGCTGATCTGGCGCCGCCTGTTCGTGAACCTCTTCTACATCAAATCCGCCATGCTCACCACGATCATCGTGGGCGCGGGCAAGGCGGGCACCCGCATCGCCGAGATCATCAACACCACCCCGGGCGTCCCTTACAAGGTGATCGGCTTCATTGACGACGACCCCGCCAAGCAGGGCGCCGTCATTCAGGGGTACGAAGTCCTCGGCACTTCCAAAAATTACTTTGACATCATCGAGGCCAATCAGGTGACGCACGTCATCATGGCCATCAGCAACCACCTCGACGAGGAGATTTTCGACGCGCTGACGAACTCCGAGGAACGCGGCATCACCGTCACGACCATGCCGATGGTTTACGAAGAGCTTCTCGGCCGCGTACCGGTCCATCTTCTCAGCACGGATTGGCTGCTCCGTTCGTTCTACGACCTCTCGCATACCAGCACCTTCTACGAAATCGCCAAGCGCGTCGGGGACATTCTCGGGGCTTTGGTCGGGATGCTGGTCCTGTGCCTGATCACGCCTTTCGTCGCCCTGGCCACGCTGATTGACAGCGGCCGTCCGATTTTCTACTCACAAGAACGTCTGGGCCTCCGCGGAAGTTCCTTCAATATTCTGAAATTCCGCACCATGGTTCAGAACGCGGAACAGGACGGCGTTGCCCGTCCGGCGTCCGAACATGACTCGCGAATCACCAAAGTCGGCGACTTCCTTCGCAAAAGCCATCTCGACGAAATGCCGCAGTTCATCAACGTGCTCAAAGGCGAGCTCTCCCTGGTCGGTCCCCGCGCGGAACGTCCCGCCATCGTCAAGGACCTCCAGCGCGACGTACCGTTCTACCGCGCGCGTCTGCTCGTCCGTCCGGGCATCACCGGCTGGGCGCAGGTCAACTTCGGCTACGCTTCCGGCGCGGAGGAGAACACCGTCAAACTGGAATACGACCTTTACTACATCAAGCACCGCAGTCTGCTGATGGACCTTTCCGTCCTGTTTAATACCTTCAAAACCATCTTTGGGCTGAAAGGTCGTTGATCCGCATGTCGAATAATCTCACCAAAAAGGTGCGCAACCGCTATATCTTCATCTTCGACCTGCTGATGATCCCCGTCAGCATCATCTTCAGCTACCTGCTGCGCTTCGAGTTCGAGCATCCGCTGCTGGAGCCCTTCATGCAGTCCCTTTACTGGATGATCGGCTTGAGCGTCATCATCAAGCCCCTGCTTTACTACAAATTCGGCCTCTACCGCCGGCTTTGGATCTACGCCTCCGTTGAGGAGATGCGCCTCATCCTCGCCGCGGTGACGGCTTCGTCCGCCGCGGTCGCTGTGTTGATGTTCGCGCTGTATTTCTTCGGCGCTTTCATCAGCTTCCCGCGCTCGGTGCTCATCATTGACTGGCTGATCTCCATTCTGCTGACGGGCGGCGTCCGCTTCGGCATCCGCGCCGTCTACTCCGCGGGGATCGCGAACACGACGAAGAAAGCCGCCAAGGACATGAAGCGCGCGCTCATCATCGGCGCGGGCGACGCCGGCGCGATCGTCTGCCGCGAGATCATGCGCAACCCGCAGCTGCAATTGAAGCCGATCGGCTTCGTGGATGACGACACGAAGAAAACCGGTCAGGAAATTTACGGCGTCAAGGTGCTCGGCACCATCGACAAAACCGAGTACTGCATCCGACGCTACGACATTGAGACCGTGCTCTTCGCGATTCCCTCCGCGCCCGGCAGCGTCGTCCGCCGGGTCTCGAACATCTGCCGCGAGAAGCACATCCCCTTCCGCACCATGCCGGGCATTTATGAACTGCTCGGCGGCCGCATCAACATCAACCGCCTGCGCAACGTCGAAATTACCGACCTCCTGCGCCGCGATCCCGTCCGCCTGGATCAGGACAACGTCGGCCCGATCCTCAAAGACCGCGTGATCCTCGTCACCGGCGCGGGCGGCTCCATCGGCCGCGAAATCTGCCGTCAGGTTGCCCGCTGGGCGCCGGCGAAAATCATCCTCCTCGGCCACGGGGAGAACTCCATCTTCGGCACCAACATGATGATGCGCGAGGAGTTCCCGGAGCTGCCGGTTGAGCAGGTCATCGTCGACATCCGCGACGAGAAGCGCGTGAATTGGGTCTTCGACACCTACAAGCCGCAGATCGTCTTCCATGCCGCCGCGCATAAGCACGTCTACCTCATGGAGGTCAACGCCGTCGAGGCTGTCACCAACAACATCATCGGCAGCCGCAACGTCGTCAAGGCCGCCAAGGCGCACAACGTCGAGCACTTCGTCATGATCTCCACCGACAAAGCCGTCCGCCCGATCAACATCATGGGCTGCTCCAAGCGTCTGGCGGAGAACATCATCCTCAACGAAGCGGAAGGCTCCGAAGGCAAATACACCGTCGTCCGCTTCGGCAACGTTCTCGGCAGCCGCGGCTCCGTGGTGCCGATCTTCCAGCAGCAGATCAAGCGCGGCGGTCCGATCACGGTGACCGATCCCAACATGGAACGCTATTTCATGACCATCCCGGAGGCTGTCTACCTCGTGCTTGAAGCCGCGGGCCTCAGCGCCCGGCAGGAGACATTCGTATTGAACATGGGCAGTCAGGTCCGCATTGTCGACCTGGCCGAAGACCTGATCCGCCTTTCCGGGCTTGAACCGGGCCGCGACATTGAGATCCGCTTCACCGGCGCCCGCCCGGGCGAGAAGCTCAGCGAGGACCTCTGGAATGAGGGACAGTCGCTCGAGCCCACCGCGCATCCGGACATTTTCAAGCTCGACCGCGAAGACCTGATCCCGCCGGAAAAGCTGGACGTGTATGTTGCCCGTCTGCGCGAGCTGGCGGAGAATGAACAGGAAGACGAGATCCGCGCGATGTTCAGCGAGATCATCCCGGACGCGAACCTGAACGGAGAGGAATAATATGCCGATCCTCACCAAAGACCAATGGCAGGACTTCTGCCGACAATATCCCGACCGCCCGTTCCTGCAGGACGCGGCGTGGGGCGAAGTCAAATCGAAATTCGGCTGGACGCCCGCCTACGTCTCCGCCGGGGACGCGGGCGCGATGGTGCTTTTCCGCAAGCCGAAAGCCGGCTTCACCGCGGCGTATATTCCCCGCGGACCCATCGGCACGAACTTCACCGCCCTGTGGCCGGAGATTCATGAACTCTGCCGCGAACGTCACGCGATCTTTCTCCGCGTCGAGCCCGATCCCTGGGAAGGGACGCCCGAAGCCGACGCCCTGCTCGCGTCCATGACCGGCTTCCGCCCCGCCTACGCCACCGTTCAGCCGCCCCGCACCATTCTCCTGGACCTGACCGGGACGGAGGATGAATGGCTGGCGCGGATGAACCAAAAGACGCGCTACAACATCCGCCTGTCGCAGAAAAAGGACCTCACCGTCGAGGAGACGGACGACGTCGCGGTCTTCCATGAACTTATGCGCACCACCGGCACGCGCGACAACTTCGGCGTCCATTCGCAGGCGTATTACCGCTGCGTCCTCGAGAGTTTCAAAGAGAACAAGCGCGCCCGCATCCTGCTCGTGCGCTATCAGGGCAAGCCGCTTTCCGCCATCATGCTCATCACGCAGGGCAGACGCGGCACCTACCTCTACGGCGCCTCTTCCAACGAGGAGCGCAGCCGCATGCCGAACCACCTCATCCAATGGACGGCGATGAAAGTCTGCCGTGACTGCGGATGCACCGAATACGACCTGTGGGGCGTCCCCGATGAAGACGAATCCGTCCTCGAGGCCGAGTTCCAAGAACGCACCGACGGCCTGTGGCCGGTCTACCGCTTCAAACGCGGCTTCGGCGGCAGCGTCCTCCGCACGCCCGGCTCGTGGGACTACGTCTACAAGCCCCTGCCTTACCGCGCCCTCTGCGTCTGGACCGAGCTCCATAAGAAGAAGGCCGCATGAACGCCCCCGAAAACTGGAATGAACTGACCGCCAAACTCCCCGGCGCCTCCCTGCTGCAGACCTCGCAGTGGGCGGAGGTCAAGATCCGCATGGGTTGGGAGCCTTTCTTTAAGGTATGGAAGGGCTCGGACGGGGAGATTGAAGCCGCGGCATTGATCTTAAAGAAACCGATCAAGTTCGGATTCTGTTTTCTTTACGTACCGCGCGGTCCCTTAATGAATTGGAACGACGAGTCCCTTCGTGACAAGGTGCTCGCGGATCTCGCCGCCTTCGGGAAGGAACAGCACGCGGTTTTCATTAAGATTGACCCGGATGTACCGACCGGCTTCGGCGAGCCGGGTACGGATGAGGAGCGGGAGAACCCCGCCGGTCAATCCCTGCTGAAGTATTACGACGCCAACGGCTGGCGTCACTCTCCGCAGCAGATCCAGTTCGCCAACTCCGTATGGATCGACACCGAGCCCTCCGAGGACGAGCTGCTGGCGAACATGAAGCAGCGCACCCGCTACAAGGTCCGCCTGGCGTCCAAGAAGGGCGTCACCGTCCGCAGAGGGACGCCGGCAGACTTCGAGCCGATCGCGGCGCTCTACGCGGAGACGTCCGAACGCGACGGCTTCCTGATCCGCGAGAAGGATTACTATCTCGACGTCTGGCAGCGCTTCTACGCCGCGGACATGCTGACGCCGCTGATTGCCGAAGTGGAGGGGCACATGGTCGCCGCGGTGATGATCTTCACCGTGGGGGACACGGCCCGCTACGTCTACGGCATGTCCGGCGCCGAGCACCGCGAGAAAATGCCGAACTACCTCCTGCAGTGGGAGGCGATCCGCCTTGCCAAAGAAAAGGGCTGCAAGACCTACGACCTCTGGGGCGCCCCGGATGAGTTCAAAGAAGACGACCGGATGTGGGGTGTCTACCAGTTCAAGCGCGGGCTCGGCGGCTACGTCGTCACCACCCCCGGCGCCTACGAC
>CAVCBG010000047.1:0-7936 GCA_963600285.1 Anaerovoracaceae bacterium | reverse complement strand
ACTCCTCACTCCTAACTCCTCACTCAATACACAACGCTCACCGTCACATCCATCGAACAGAGGACTTCGTACCCGCGAACGACGCCCATCGTCATGGTATACACGCCGGGGTCGTCGGGCATGACGGCGTCGATGCCGTAGTAGAGCTCGTCGCCGGGGGCGATGTCTTGCGGGAGGTCCTTGCGGGTTTGGTCTTGGCGCTTCATCAGGTTCGTACCGCCGACGAAGGCGACATCCATATCCTCCGTGGACCACACTTCCATGGAGTCGTTGCGGACTTTGAAGTAGATATCCGTCTCCTCGCCGACTTCGAAGGTCTGGCGGTAGGACGGCACGACGGAGATCAGGGTGCAGCCGGTGTTGACCGGAGTGACGCCGGGGGCGACGGTGGAGACGCTCGCGGTGTCGCTGACGATGATCTTCACCCAGATGGCGTCGTTTTCGGAGTTCGAGGTGCCGAACACGTTGCCGTTCGGGCTGCGGAGCTTCCAATTGCTCTGGTAAACGCCGAGCGCGGTCGGGGCGGTGAGGTCGACGCTGACTTCAACCGTCTCCCCCGGCGCGACAACGGCGGGGAGGTTGGCGGCGTAGTTCACACCCATCTTGTCGCCGCTCGTGTAGACGAGCTGATACCCGCCGGACCAGGCACAGGAACCGCCGTTCTTAATGCGCCAGGTCTTGCGGAAGGTCTGCCCCGGGGCGAGGACGGTGTTGTCGGGGATGGTGACGTCATCCAGGAAGCGGACGCGTTCGCAGACGGTGCTCACCTGCTGAATGGTGCCCGCGCCGGAGGTGTCCACGGTGGGACGCTGGTAGGTGACGGCCGTCGGCGTTGCGGTATTGTAGACCGGACGGGAAATGGTCAGGCCATCATCGCTTGACGCGGACGGCGCCGTCGGCGTGGAGGTCACGGGACGGATGAGCAGCCCCCCGGAGGAGGAAGACGCCGCTCCGCCCGCTTCGGCGGTGAGCGTCTGCTGCGCCATGGCCTGCACTTCGGCCATGGAAAGATCCTTATTTTCGGAATCGCTCCCGCCGCCACAGGCGGTCAGCAGCAGCGCGAGAATCAGAAAGAGAACAATCTTTTTCATGGGTTTCCTCATTTAAAACAATGACAGCTGAGAAACGCCGGCCTCATCCGAAGCGGAATCGGGCGCGGGCTCCTCGGGCTTCTCCGCGGCGGGAATGTCGGCTTTCGGCTCAACGGGAACCGGCGCGGGGATGAGCTTGTTCTGCGCTTCCTGAATGTAATTCGGGAGCAGCGAGAAGTCGTGCTCAATGGCGGAGCGCAGGGACGGCTGATGAAGGGCCGCCGCGGGATGGAACATCGGGACGATCATGCGCCCGTTGATCCACTGCCCCTGTCCGTGAATGCCGCTGATGCGCTGGAGCGGGAAATACCGCGCCATGGAAAAGCGGCCGAGGGTCACGATGACGAGCGGGTTGATGAGCTCGATCTGACGGTTCAGGTAGTGGGCGCAGGCGGAGAGTTCCTCCGGGAGCGGGTCGCGGTTGGCGGGCGGACGGCATTTCACGACGTTCGTGATGAATACCTCCTGCCGCTTCAGGCCCGCGATGGCGATCAGATTATTGAGAAAATTCCCGGCGTTCCCGACGAACGGACGGCCCGTGGCGTTCTCATTCGCGCCCGGCCCTTCCCCGATGAAGAGGACCTTCGTCCGGACGTTGCCTTCCCCGGGGACGGCTTTGTCACGCGTGAGGTGCAGCATGCAGTTCTCGCAGACGGAGATTTCCGCCGCCAGCGCGTTCATTTTGTCCAGTAATTCACTCATTCCGTACCTCGTCCATGCGTTTTTCGTAGTCCGCGGTTTCCAGGTCCATCAGGATCGCGTCCTCGTGATTGTCTTGATAATATCCCTTGCGGAGTCCGACTTCGCGGAAGCCGACCGCGCGGTAGAGGTTCTTCGCCGGGACATTGCCCGCGCGGACCTCGAGTTCGCATTTGATCGCGCCGCCCTCGTAACAGGACTTCAGCCCGGCGAGGAGCAGGGAACGGCCGACGCCCTTCCCGCGGTAGGAAGCGTCAACGGCGAAGTTCGCCACCTCCGCTGTGTCCAAGATCAGCCACATCACAATGAAGCCGGTCACGGTCCCTTCATCATTAATAGAGACGAACGGACGGGCGTTTTTGTTCTCCTCAACCGTGTAGGCGTATGACTTCTCCGGCCAATACAGCGCCTGCGAAGCCCGGTCGATGGCGAAGACCGCCGGGACGTCCGCGGAAGTCATGGGGCGGATGACGGGCGCCATTCTTCAGTCGGGGATCGGCTCGCCCTGCGTGTGCAGGTAGATCGGCTTGAGGGAAGAGACCGGCGGGTATTCGCCCTTCTCGAAGATCTTCCAGCCCATCTCGGCCAGGTACCCCGCGCGGCGCAGGTTCGACGCCGGGGCGGGAGTCTTGATGTTCTTGTTCAGTCTGCGGAGCTCCGTCCAGGAGTCGGAAGTGAACTCACCGCAGAGGATCGTCGGTTCCGTGATGCGTTCGGCAAGCGTCTCCACCGTGAAGACCTCAATCTTGCCGTCGCCTTCCCAGCGGGCGCCCCAGCGGCCGGGCTTCTTTTGATAGAAAGACGCCGCCAGCTTGCCGCGGCCCGCCTGCAGGAACGCGCAGAGCGGAAGGTCCTCGACCGGCTGCTGATAGGCGGTCACATCCAAGGTCGGGATGCCGATCACCGGGATGCCGAGACCCAGGGACATGCCCTTCGCGAAGGAAAGGCCGACGCGCAGGCTCGTGAAGGAACCCGGGCCGAGGGCGACTGCCATGGCTTTCAGGTCCTTTTGGTCGATCTCAAGGTTTGTCAGTAAGTCGCGGACAGCGGGCGCGAGCGCGGCGGTGTGACGGCTCGGGCTCGTCCAGCTGCATTCACCGAGAACTTCACAGCCGTTGTAAACAGCGATGCCCAGACGGGCGGTTGATGTGTCAATTGCGAGGATCATGTCTTTTCATACTCCAAAGCACTGCTTGCGAAATTCCGCGGCCATGGCGGTGTAGCGTTTCCCGCGGGGGATGAGGGTGAAGCTGCGGACTTCATCGGAAATGTATTTCATGTTGATCCACAGCCGTTCTTCCGGCAGGATCTCTTCGATCAGCTCCGCCCATTCAATGAGCATGGGGCCTTTCTGTAACATCCGCTCGAAGTCAAGCTCTTCCGCCTCCCAGATGCTGCCGATGCGGTAAGCATCCATATGAAACAGAGCGCTGTCGTCGGCGCGGTAATATTCATTGACCAGGACAAAAGTCGGACTGGTGACGGGGTCCGTGGTTCCCCAGCCTTTCGCGATGCCGCTGATGAGCGTCGTCTTGCCCGCGCCCAAGTCGCCGGTGAAACCGATCAAGTCGCCGGGTTTGAGCATGGTGCCGAGACGCATCCCGAAACGGCGGGTTTGGTCAGCGCTGCGGCTGATGCATTCTACTGATTCAGAATCCAGAGTTGGCATAATTGGTGTACCTTAATTAACTGATTTGTCTGTGGGAGTCTTGACGGGAGATCCCTTCATCCGGGCGGCGAGGTCATGGCGGGAGAGGAGGATCCTCCGACCGCAGACGGTGCACTGCAGGCCGATATCCGCTCCGACGCGGGTAACGAGCCATTCCCGACTCCCGCAGGGATGCGCTTTCCGCATTGTGATGACGTCGCCGACTTCTATATTTTCCATTATGCGTAATTATAAAGCAATTTGCAAAAACCGACTTCAGACGGCATAACAACCCATACTTGAGGCGCTTGCGGACGGTGAAAAATCCCATATAATTTGGTTGTATCATTGGAAAAAACAGACTTTATGCTTCCGTTGGGCCTGTTTGACCGACGGAAACAAGAGGAGAAAATAAATGCGGAGGAAATCAAAGATCTTTATTTTGAGCGGAGTTTTGACGGCCGCGGCACTGCTCGGCACTGCCTGCGCGCCCCGTCAGAACCCCGAAGCGCAGCAGCAGACGCTGTCGCTTCCCGCGACGACCGGCACGATTCAGAATGTCGTGACGTTCGTGGGCAATGTCACCTCCGGCCAGACTTCCGCTCTGACCTGGAAGACCGACGGCGTGATCGAGACCGTGAATGTGGAACTCGGCGACTACGTTGAGCAGGGCGATATCCTCGCCACGCTGGAACGCGACTCCCTCAGCGCCGCGGTGCTGAATTCGGAAGTGCCGCTCATCGAGGCTCAGGAAGAGCTTGACGAGCTGAAAGTCTCCGAAACGGCGAAGGCTTCCGCCTACAAGGATCTGAAGGATAAGGAAGTCGCCCTCAGCGACGCCGAGAAGAAACAGGAAAGCCTGAAATACCCGAACGCGACCGTCGGCGACATCAATTACTGGTCCGAACAGGTGACGATCTACAAGCAGTACTACGACGAAGCCCTGCAGTCCCTCGAAGACGCGGCTTCATGGAAGAACAGCCCGGACGAGACCTACACCAACCTGTATGAGCAGCGCCGCACGGCCATGCTCACCGCGCTGAACAACTACGCCGAAGTCTACAATAATTACCTGTACTACTCCGGCACGGCCACTCAGAACGATCAGGATCAGGCCGCCGCGGATATCGACGTGGCGAAGTCCGATTACGAAAAGGCGCTGAAGACCTTCGCGACCTACGCGGAATATCCCCGCGAGAAGGACATCGCGGCCGCCGAGATCACCCTCAGCAACGCGGAAGACACCTACAACCGCCGCAGCATCGTCGCCGACATCAGCGGCTACGTGACGGTTGATAAGGCCCGCGAAGGCGATTACGTCACCAAGGGCGCCTCCGCCTTCCAGATCGACAACACGTCGAAGCTTTACGTCCCGATGGACATTTCCGAACTGGATGTCAACGAAGTCTACGACGGCATGAAAGCGGTCGTCACCTTGGACGCCAACACCGGCAAGTCCTATGAAGGCGTCGTGACCACGGTCTCCGCCTCCGGTACGGATGAAACCTACCGCGTGACCTTCGGCACCAACGTCGAGATCCTGGATCCGGATGACACCGTGAAAGTCGGCATGACCGCTGAAGTTGATCTGGTCATGGATGAAGTTGACGACGCCCTGCTGGTTCCGCTCAGCGCGGTAACCACCGAAGACGGCAAAGCTTACGTCACCGTTGTCAACGGCGAAACCGAAACGAAGACGCAGGTCACGGTCGGCATTACCACCGACACCGTGGCGCAGATCACCGGCGGCCTGTATGAAGGCGACCGCGTCAAGGTCGACTCGATCAATGAGAAAGTTCTGACCGCGATGGGCCTGACGATGCAGGATCTGATGGGAGACGCCGCTCCGGCGGCTGCCCCGGCGGACGGTCAGGCCGCTCCGATGGAAGCCGACATCCCGACGGATGAAAGCTCCGATGAACTGATGATCAAGTAACTACGAACGGAAAACGAGGAATCAAGTATGGATCAAAAAATCGCGAAACCTAAGAGCAAACTTACCAAAGGACAGATCGTCTGGCTGATTATCCTTGGTGTTCTTCTGCTCGGTCTGCTCAGTTACGGGTTCTGGTATTACACCACCATGAACAAGAAAATCACCGAGAAGACCGAAGAAGCCCAGGAGCTTGAGTCGGACACCGCCGTGGTTGAACGCGGCGACCTCTCCAACACCCTTGACGACATCCGCGGCACCGTCCGCTCCAACCAGTCGGTCTACCTCTATTGGCAGATCTCCGGCACGGTGGACGAGGTCAATGTGGAAGTCGGCGACGAAGTCAAGAAGGGCGATATCCTCGCCACGCTGGATACCTCCACGATCGACTCTTCCATCATTGAGGCGAAAGTGACGAAGGAACAGGCCGAGGAAAGCCTTGAACGGCTCTACACCTCCACCCTCTCCCTGGAACAGGCCCGCACCAAGATGGTCGAAGCCAAGCAGGCCGTTCAGGACGCGCAGGAAGCTTACGACGCCCTCGGCGTTGTCCGCGAAGATGAACTCGAGATCGGCGTCAAGTACGACGATTATCAGAACGCCGTCTCCGCTTACGAACAGGCGCAGGAAGAGTTCGAGAATGTCAAGGACCTCGACCTCGACAACCCGGACCGCATGCGCGCCCAGTCAATGCTCGAATCCGCGAAGTCCCGCATGGACTCCGCGAAGGCCGAATACAACTGGTATAACGGCGAGACCGACGAGCTGGAAGTCCAGCAGGCCGAAGCGGCTTTGATGCTCGCTCAGGCGCAGCTGGATGACGCGGTCCGCGCTTACAACCGCATCAAAGACGGCCCGACCGAGAACGAAGTCAACTCCCTGCAGGCGCAGATCGACGCCGCCCAGGCGACCATCAACACCTCCATGATCGTCTCCCCGATCGACGGTACGGTTGCCGAAGTCGACGCGAAGCCCTACGACGTGATCACCTACGAGTCCACAGCCACGACCCGCGACATTCTGGCGGTCCGTGTGGACGACCTGACTTCACATTACATTGATATTTCCGTGAGCGAGCTCAACATCAACAAGATCTCGCTCGGACAGAAGGTCAATATCACCTTCGACGCCATTCCGCTGCGCCAGTACACCGGCACCATCGTCAACATCTCGAACGCCGGTACCGTCTCCAACCTCAGCGTGAATTACGCCCTGACCGTCAAGATGGACGAAGTCGACGACTCCATCAAGTCCGGTATGATGGCCGATATTGAAATCGTCACCGAATCCGCCGAAGACGTCCTGTACGTCCCGCAGAAGGCCCTCTCCATTGACCAGGCCAGCGGCAAGTACATCGTCAAGAAGGTCAAGGATGACGGCACCGTTCAGGAGATCCCGGTCGAGACCGGTCTTTCCGCCGGCTCCGATATCCAGATCATCAGCGACGAGATCCAGGAAGGCGACACCGTTCAGCTGACCAAGGTCACCGACATGTTGAATAACAACAGCTCCCTGTTCGGCATCAGCCTCGGCGGCGGCATGGGCGGCGGTGCCATGGGCGGAGGCGGCGCTCCCGGCGGCGGCGGTGCCCCGGGCGGCGGCGGCCCCGGCGGTGGCGGCGGCGGTCCGCACTAAACCGGCAGTCAGATCATGAAGTCAACGATTTGAGAATACCGAGCGAAGAAAGGAGATTATCCGGGAGGGGCAGAAGTTCCACGAACTTCCCTCCCGGTGGATAAGAAAAATGGCTGAAACTGAAATAGGTGTAATTCATACCGAGCATATCAAAAAGTACTATGTCATGGGCGATGTGGAAGTCCGCTCGCTGAATGATATTTCCCTCGATGTCTATACCGGTGAACTGGTAGCCATCATGGGCCCGTCCGGTTCCGGCAAGTCCACGCTGATGAACATTCTCGGCTGCCTTGACCACCCGACCGGCGGCATCTACAAACTCGGCGGCGAACTCGTCTCCGAGATGAGCGACTCACAGCTGGCCGAGATCCGCAACCGCAAGATCGGCTTCGTGTTCCAGAGCTTCAACCTGCTCCCGCGCCTGACCGCGCTCGAGAACGTCAAGCTCCCGCTGCTCTACTCCAAGAACAAGGCGAACGCGAACGAACGCGCCCAGAAGGCTCTCGAAATGGTCGGCCTCGGCGCCCGTATCAATCATAAGCCGAAGGAAATGTCCGGCGGTCAGCAGCAGCGTGTGGCGATTGCCCGCGCCCTCATCAACGACCCCGAGATCATCATGGCCGATGAACCGACCGGCAACCTCGACAGTAAATCCGGTAAGGAAATTATGGAGCTGCTCATCCGCCTGAACAAGGAAGAGCACAAGACCATCATCCTGGTCACCCATGACCCGAAGATCGGCAAGCAGGTCCCCCGCGTTATCTCCGTATTCGACGGTATGCTGGGCTCCGAAGAGGAACAGGCCGAGCTGAAGCGCTGGACCGATGTCAACTACTCCAAGCTGGAAGGCTTGGCCGGCCAGAAGGCCGCCCTCGGCGACAATCCGCCGGAAGAAGCCCCGAAGGCCGACGAGTCCGCGAAGGCGGATGA
>CAVCBG010000046.1:0-7968 GCA_963600285.1 Anaerovoracaceae bacterium | reverse complement strand
CGTCATCACGGCTCGAACTGCGCGTTGTAAATCTCGGCGTAGAACCCGTTCTTGCGGAGGAGCTCTTCGTGCGTGCCGCTTTCAACAATGTGGCCGTCGCGCATGACGAGAATGACGTCCGCCTCCTGAATGGTGGAAAGCCGGTGCGCCACGATGAAGCTTGTCCGTCCGCTCATCATGCGGGCGAAGGCATTCTGAATCAGGATCTCCGTGCGGGTGTCGATCGAGGAAGTCGCTTCGTCGAGGATCAGCATCGGAGGCAGGCAGAGCATGACGCGGGCGATGCAGAGGAGCTGCTTCTGTCCCTGCGAAAGGCCGCTGCCGCTCTCGGAGATCACGGTGTCGTAGCCCTGCGGCAGTCTGCGGATGAAGCTGTGGGCGTGGGCGGCTTCCGCCGCGGCGATCATCTCTTCTTCCGTGGCGTCGGGTTTGCCCATGCAGATGTTCTCGCGGATGGTGCCGTTCTTCAGCCAAGTTTCCTGCAGCACCATGCCGTAATTCGCGCGGAGGCTCTTGCGGGTGATGTCACGGATGTCGTCGTCCATCACGCGGATGCAGCCTTGGTCGACATCATAGAAGCGCATCAGCAGGTTGATGATCGTCGTCTTACCGGAGCCGGTCGGGCCGACAATGGCAACGCGCTGGCCGGGCTTGACGTCGAGGTTGAAGTCCTCGATGAGCTTTTTATTCGGAACATAGGAGAACCACACCCCTTCGCAGCGGACGCGGCCGTCGGCGGTACCGATGACTTTGTTCTCCGCGTCGGAGACCTGGGGCTCTTCCTCAATCAGCTCGAAGATGCGGGCCGCGCAGGCGAGCGCGTTCTGGAACTCGGTCACGACGCCGGAGATCTCATTGAACGGCTTCGTGTACTGGTTGGCGTAGCTCAGGAAGGCGGTCAGCTGCCCGACGGTCAACGCGCCGCGGACAACGGCGAAGGCGCCCGTCAACGCGACAACGGCGTAGACGAGGTTATTGACGAAGCGGGTGGAGGGATTCGTGATGGAGGAGAAGAACGTCGAGCGCAGGGAGTAATCCTTGACGCGGTCGTTGATCCCGTCGAAGATGTTCAGCGCGTTCTCCTCGTAACCGAAGGCCTTGACGATCTCCGCGTTCCCGATCATTTCCTCAAGGAAGGCGGTCTGTTCGCCGCGGGCTTCGGACTGCAGCTTGAACATATTGAAGGTGCGGGAGGCGATGAACGAGGCCACGAACAGGGAAAGCGGCGTGATCAGGACCACCAGCAGGGCGATCTTGTAGTTCACGGAGAACATGAAGGCCAGGGTGCCGATGATGGTCAGGATGCCGGAGAAGAGCTGGGTGAAGCCCATCAGCAGGCCGTCCGCGAACTGGTCGACGTCGGCAATGACGCGGGAGACGATCTCACCGTGCGCGTGGGCGTCGAGGTACTTCAGCGGCAGCTGTTCAATCTTTTCCATGGCGTCGTTGCGGATGTCGCGGACGATGCGGTAGGTCATGGCGTTGTTGCAGATGTTCATCAAGTGCTGCGCCAGCGCGGCCAGGGCGGCGCAGAGCACGACCCATTTCAGGATGTTCAGCACGCCCGGAATGTCGACGCGGCCTTCCGAGACGATCAGGTCAACGGCGTCGCCGTTGCGGATCGGGATGTACAGCGTCAGGAAGACGTTCGCCGCGGCGCAGATAATGGACAGCGTCAGCTGCGGCCAGTACCGGCGGACGCGCTTCATGATTTTCGCGAAGGTGGAGTTGTTTTTATTTTCAGCCATCTTATGCCTCCTCCGCGTTCACGGTTTCTTTTTTGAACTGAGACTCGTAAATCTCACGGTAGACCGGGCAGCTTTCAATCAAGCCGTCGTGCGTACCGAGGCCGACCGCGCGGCCGTCATCCAGGACGAGGATCTCGTCGCAGAAGCGGACGGAAGCCGTTCGCTGCGAAACGATCACCACCGTCATGTTCGGATCGGCTTCGCGGATGGCGCGGCGGAGGTTGGCATCCGTCACGTAGTCCAGCGCGGAGGCGCTGTCGTCGAGGATCAGCAGCTCCGGTTTGCGGACGAGGGCGCGGGCGATGGTCAGACGCTGGCGCTGACCGCCGGAGAAGTTGCGGCCTTCCTGCGCCACAGCCGCGTCCAGACCGCCGTCCTTCGCGCGGACGAAGTCCTCCGCCTGAGCGACGCGCAGGGCGTCCCACATGGCGGTTTCATCCGCTTCGGGGGCGGAAATCTGCATATTGGAGCGGATCGTGCCTTTGAAGAGCACGGCTTTCTGCGGGACGAGCCCGATGCGGGAGCGCAGATCGGCGGTCTGCATGGCGCGGACGTCGTGTCCGTCCACCAGCACCGCGCCGGAGGTCGCGTCAAAGAAGC
The DNA here is from genome assembly GCA_963600285.1 of Anaerovoracaceae bacterium. Lineage (GTDB taxonomy): Bacteria > Chloroflexota > Anaerolineae > Anaerolineales > Anaerolineaceae > Flexilinea. Next base: position 5,620 of record CAVCBG010000046.1, on the reverse strand, counting down.
GGGGGATGAGGTTGACCACGGAGGACTTACCGGAGCCGGTACCGCCGATGATGCCGAGCATCTGCCCGCGCTTGACGGAGAAATTGATGTCGCTGAGGGATTCCGCGCCGGCGTTGGGATAGCGCAGGGAGACGTGATCGAAGGTCAGGTAATCGTGCGCCGCGTTCGGGTCGGACGTGTCGGCGATGATCTCCATGCCGGTCTTTTCCTCGAGGATATCCTGCAGGCGGTCCGCGGAGGCGACAGCCTTCGAGATGCTGACGATGAGGTTCGCGAACTTAATGAGCTCGGTGAGGATCTGCGTCATGTAGTTGACCAGCGCGACGACCTGACCCTGGGTCATGCCGCCGACGTTCACGCGGATCGCGCCGTAGTAGATCAGCACCGCGGTGGCGGCGTTGACAATGAAGAGCGTCAGCGGATTCATCAGGGCGGAAATCTTGCCGACGCGGAGCTGCATTTGGGTGAGCTCTTCGTTCTCTTTTCTGTAATCCTCGAGCTCGCTTTCCTCGCGGTTGAAGGCGCGGATGACGCGGACGCCGGTCAGGTTCTGACGGGTCTTGTTCAGTACGCGGTCGAGTTTGTTCTGTACCTGCTTATAGAGCGGAGTCGTGACCTTCATCACGCCGTAAACCACAAGCGCCAGCAGCGGGATGGTCACCACGAAGATCAACGCCGCGCGGACGTTGACCGTGAACGCCATGATCATCGCGCCGAAGACAATGAACGGCGAGCGCAGGAACAGGCGGAGGGTCAGATTGACGCCGGTCTGGACCTGGTTGACGTCGCTCGTGACGCGGGTCAGCAATGTCGCGGAGCCGATGGTCTGCGAACGGCTGTACGAGAGCGCCTGGATGTGCGAGAACAGTTCATGGCGAAGCGTCGCCGCCACGCCGACCGCGGCCTTCGCGCTGAAGTACTGCGCCGTGATGGAGAAGAGCATACCGACCAAGCCGAGGGCGGCCATGATGATGGCGCGGCGGATGATATATCCGTTGTCCCCGGAGGGGATGCCGACGTCAATGATATCCGCCACGACCAGCGGGATCAGCAGTTCGAACGAGGCCTCGAGCAGCTTGAAGAGCGGACCGAGGACGCACTCTTTTTTATACAGTTTGAGATACGAAAGCAGTTTCTTCATTTAGATCAGTCTTGTCCCTCACGTCCGGCAATCACTCTCGCCACATGTACGCCGCTGACGGACGCGTGCGACAGGGAGTGGGTAATGCCGGAGCAGTCGCCGATGACGAAGAGGCCTTTATGGCAGGTTTCAAGTTCTTCGCTCAGGGAGACTTCCATGTTATAGAATTTGACCTCGACGCCGTAAAGCAGGGTGTCGATATTCGCGGTACCCGGGGCGATCTTATCGAGGCGGTAGATCATCTCAATAATGCCGTCGAGGATGCGCTTCGGGATCACCAGGCTGAGGTCGCCCGGCGTGGCGGCCAGGGTCGGGATGGTGAAGCTCTCGCGCATGCGGGACTGCGTCGTGCGGCGTCCGCGGATGAGATCGCCGAAGCGCTGCACGATCACGCCGCCGCCGAGCATGTTGGAAAGGCGGGCGATGGACTCACCGTAGCCGTTGCTGTCCTTGAAGGGCTCGGAGAAGTGCTTCGCGACAAGCAGGGCGAAGTTGGTGTTCGGCGTCCACTTGGCGGGATCTTCGTAGCTGTGGCCGTTGACGGTGACAATGCCGTTCGTGTTTTCATTGACAACCACGCCGCGGGGGTTCATGCAGAACGTGCGGACCTGGTCGCCGGTGTTCTCGGTGCGGTAGACGATCTTGGATTCGTACAGGGAGTCGGTGATATGGGAGAAGACCTCCGCCGGCAGCTCCACGCGCACGCCGATGTCGACGCGGTTGGATTTGGTCGGGATCTCGAGGTCCTCGCAGACTTCGCTCATCCAGCGGCTGCCGGAGCGTCCGCCGGAGATGACGCAGTACTTCGCCTTGTAGGTATCGCCGTTCGTCGTGTCGATGGTATAACCGTCGTCGGTTTTCTCAACCTTCTCGGCCGTGGTGTGGAAGATGAAATCCACCTTCGGGCTGAGTTCGGCGAAGAGGTTCTGCAGGACGATATAGTTGAGGTCGGTGCCGAGGTGGCGCACGGAGGCGTCCATCAGGTGCAGGCCGTTCTGGATGCAGATGCGTTTGAATTCGGAATTCGTGGTGGAGAAGAGGCGGGCGCCTTCGCCGCCGTGGGACATGTTGATGCCGTCGACGTAATGCATCAGCTCGAGGGCGTACTGCTTGCCGATGTACTCGTGCAGCGTGCCGCCGAAGTCGTTGGTGATGTTATATTTGCCGTCGGAGAAGGCACCGGCACCGCCGAAGCCGTTCATGATGGAGCAGCCGTTTTTGCAATGGACGCAGCTCTTGACTTTTACGCCGTCGATCGGGCATTTGCGGGTCTCAAGCGGACCGCCGGTCTCGAGGACGCCGATCTTCAATTTCGGCTGCAGACGCGAAAGTTCATAGGCGGTGAAAATCCCGCCCGGGCCGGCGCCGATAATCAGCACATCGTATTTGTTTTCCATAGGTGTCCTCCTGTGGTTTGTATTCGAGAATTATTTCCCGGAAATCGCGTTTTTAATGTAGGGGATGGCGAGGACCATGACGATCGCGGTCATGATCAACGCGCCCGCGGACCCGAAGCCGAAGTTCAGGTTCTTGATCCCAAAAGTGTAAAGGTACTGCGTGATCGTCGTCGTGGAGTTCGCGGGGCCGCCCTGGGTCAGGATGTTGACCTTATCAAACAGGCGGAACGAGTCGATCGTACGCAGGAGCAGACAGAGGAAGATGCCTCCGCGGATGTTGGGGAAGATCACATAGCGGAAGCGTTGGAAGGCATTGGCGCCGTCAACGGTGGCCGCCTCCAGCTGCGACTGCGGGATGCCTTGCAGGCTCGCGTAGCACAGCAGGAAGACGAAGGGCGTCGTCTGCCAGATATCAATCAAAAGCACCGTCCAGAAGGCGGTCTCGATGTGGAAGAAGAAATTGTAATTCGCGAGGTTGGTGAAGCCGAGGTTCACCAGCCACTGGTTCACCGGCCCGTAGTTCGGGGAGAGCAGCATTCGCCAAGCCAAGGCCACGGTCACCGTCGGGATGAGGTACGGCAGGAGCAGCAGCGTCCGCATCACTTTCTTGCCGAAATGCAGGTTGTCAACGAAGAGCGCGATCAGCAGTCCGAGGATGGTCTCGATGAGCACCGCGAGGATGGTGAACTTGACGGTGTTCAGGATCGATGTGCGGAAGATCGGATTCTCGAGCAGCTTGACGAAGTTCTCGAAGCCGATGAAGTGCACGCCGCTCTTGCGGCTCTTCAGCAGATTGTAGTCGGTGAAGCTGTAAACGAGGGTGAACATCAGCGGATAGACGGTCAGAAACAGCATCACGAGGATCGTCGGCATCAGCATGACATGCGGGAATGCCTTATCCGAATCCCAATGTTTTTCTTTCCATCCGTTGATGATCTTTTTCATTACGTTCTCCGGTAACGCCCGAATGCCTCCCCCGGAAAAGGAGAGGCATCACGGGATCAAATTATATTATCAATAAACCAGCGCGGAGCAGGCGTCCTGCGCGGCGGCCAGCGCGTCATCCACGCTCATGGTGCCCATGACAGCGGATTCAAGATACGGGCCGAAGGTGTTGACAAGGTCGGTATAGAAGCCGACAGCCGGGCGGTAGGTGCCCTTGTCCAGAGCGCCGTAAACGACAGCGAGGTTCGGCTTGGTCGCGAGGACTTCGGAATCCAGCAGGGAGCTGGCGCGGCACGGGACGCCGCCGTCGGCAACGGTGGCCTTCTGGGTTTCGGGATCCATGGCGAATTCGAGGAACTTCAGCGCGAGCTCTTTGTTCGCGGAGTTCTCCGCCAGACCGAGGAACCAGCAGCCGTAGATGGAGCTGTTCTGTTCATCGGAGGCGTCGGAGACCTTCGTCGGGATGGTGGTGTAATGCTCAGCGCCCCAGCCCGGCCAGCCGATGGCCATGGCGGCGGTGCCGTTATTGACAGCGGCGACCATGTTATCCTTGTCGAGGAGGGTGCCGGCGTTGTAGAGGCTGATGTAATATTCCAGCGCGGCCTTGGCTTCGGGGGTGTTCAGGGTGACTTCGGTGTTGTCATCATTGAGGACCCAGCCGCCGAAGGACTTCAGGATCGGCAGGAAGTCGGTGACGTTCGGGTCGCCGGCACCGGCACGCAGGACGTAGCCGTCAACGCCGTCGGCCTTCATCTTCTCGGAGAGCGCGAGGACGCCTTCCCAGGTGGCCGGGACATCGCCGCCGTTGTACTTGTCGATCAGGTCTTTGTTGTACATGAAGACGGTAACGTTGCCGTAGTACGGGAGCATGTAGATATCGCCGTTCGCGTCCACACCGGCGACGGTGGTGGAGGGGATGATATCGTCATCGAAGGTGTAGCCCATCTCGGACAGGTTGGCGAGGACGCCGTTCTCGGTGAACTCGGTCATCCAGGTGCCGTCGAGCATCAGGACGTCGTAAGCGCCTTCGCCGTTGACAGCGTCAAGGGCGATCTTGGTATGCAGATCGTCGAAGGTCTCCTCGGAGTACTCGATCTTGCAGTTATTGGCTTCCTCGAAGGCGGGAATGGCTTCCTTGAGGACATCGGCGTAGGTGCCCGCGCGGAGGATCAGCGTCAGCGTCTGCTGTTCCTCAGCGAAGACCGCGCCGCAAAGGCACAGGGCCAGCAGCAGAGATAAAACAACGGTCAACTTTTTCATGTTTATCTTCATCCTTTCAATATTATTCTTTCACCGCACCGCTGGATAAACCGGCGATGAGATAATTCTGCGCGAAGATCACGAAAAGCGTGATCGGGATCATTGAGATAACGCCGCCCGCCGCGACGAGCCCGAATTGGGTCAGGTTGTCTTCGGTGTTCAGCAGGGCGAGGGAGATCGGCAGGGTGTAATCCGCGGATTTCTGGATGAGAATGACGGAATAGGTGTATTCGTTCCAGGCGTACATGAAGGAGATCATGGCGATGGCGGCAATCCCCGGCGCGACCAGGGGGAGGACGATCATCCACAGCAGCTGGAATTCGGTGGCGCCGTCAAGCTTCGCCGACTGTTCGATCTCCACAGGCAGGTCGCGGAAGAAGGTCATCATGAACCAGATGATCAGCGGGAGGTTGATCAGCACGCAGGCCAAAATGACCGGGATGCGCGTCCCGAGGAGGTTGAGTTTGCTGAATGTGGTGTAAAGCGGGATGATAAAGGCGATCGGCGGGAGTACGCGGATGAGCAGGATCCACACCGTCAGCGGAGCTTTGATCTTCAAACGGAACCGCGCGCGGACCATGACGTACGCCGCCGCGAGCCCGAAGGCAAGGGACAGTGAGGTGGAAATCAAGGTCGCGATCAGGCTGTTCTTGAGGACCTCGGCGTATCCCTTTTCGGTGAAGAGCTTCGCGAAATGCTCGAGGGTGAAGGACTTCGGGAACAGCGGGATGTTGCCGGAAAGCTCGGCGGTGTCGCGGAATGCCAAAGAGACGAGCCAGTAAATCGGGAACAAGGCGACAACCAGCAATATCGCGGACATCACAACATTGAAGATTTTCCTTGCGACCGGTACTTTCATTCCCGTTTCTCCCTTTCC
>CAVCBG010000045.1:0-8017 GCA_963600285.1 Anaerovoracaceae bacterium | reverse complement strand
TCCTCCGCGGAGACTTCATGGATCTCGATGACGTAAGTCTTGCCGTCAATCACGATCGTCTGCCGCGTACCCGGTTCGGCGGTGCTTTCGGTCTCTTCGGGCACGAGGCGCATGGCGAACGGCGTCTCCTGAACCATGAAGACCGGGTCGCCGTCAGCGGATTGGGCGACCGGGCGCTGGGCGCTTGCGAGGAAGGCGTTCACTTCCGCTTCGGAGACCTGTTGGTCGCCGTAGACAGCGGAGCTTCCGGAGGTCACGTTCGCGGCCTCGGCGTTCACGGCCGCGGATTGAACGGCGGGGGTATTCGCCTCGTTCTTGACGGACGGCTTGCGGGCGATCACCACGACGGCAATCACCGCGGCGGCCAGAACGACCCAGATCCAGGAAGGGAGTTTCCCTCCGCGGACGCGGGTCCGGGGCTTGTTATCCAAACTGAATTCCTTATCGAAGCTGTTGGCGGCTCCTCGCTTGTTGTGATCCATCATGTTCGCCTCGTTTCTTTATTTCTTCGGCTTCTCGTCCTGCAGCAGTTCAATGTTATTGACCGGCAGCTCAATGTCGGTATCCGCGTCAATGCATACGCGGACGCGGTCGCCGATGGGTTCGGTCTCTCCGTCGGGCGCCGCGTGCTGCGGCAGCAGCTCCGTAATGAAGCCGATCTCACCGGCGTAGTAGCCTTCCAGAACCCGGACGCGGCTGCCGACGGAGACTTCCGAGAGCAGGCCGCTCTTCTCGGCGCTGTACTCTTCCTGCGGGATGATGATCTCCGCGGCGGCGGGCAGATTGCCCCGCGCCGGAGCGGAGTATAAATACGCGCATTTGATAATGTTTTCCCCGAGCATGTTATAGATCGGGTCCGAGATGCGCCCCGCGCCGATGGTGTCGGTGACGATGATCGGGAACGGGAGCTTCTCGGCGATCGGCAGCAGCGCGGAAGGCAGCGACCCGAAGATCAAGCCGCCCGGTGAGAGTCTCGCCGCGGCGCTCAGTACGTCGGGGTCGTAGCAGGTGTTGGCGAAGACGACCGTGCCGGACATCGCCATGGAGAGGTTCTCCGCGGTGAAGATGCCGTCCTTGTCAATGTCGTCCAGCGTCAGCAGGATGCCCTGCCCGCTCTTGCCGTTGGACCAGATCCCCGCGGCAAAGGCGCCGACGGTCTCAATCACGGCGCCGCGGTCGGGGACAATGTCCGTCACCACACCGGGGAAGCCGGCGGTGACGATCTCAAGGTCGTCGGAGTCCGTCTCGAAGATCAGATTCCCGGAGCTCAGGCCCAGGAAACGGCCGCTGTTCAGCGCGGTCAGGGTGCGGACGCGGCGGCCGCTGCTGCGGGCGATCGGCTCATTGACGGAGACGAAGTCGCCTTCGTTGATGAGCAGATATTCCTGAAGCCGGGCATTCCGCGGCAGGTCCAGCGCCTCACGCAGGTTGATGGAAAAATGCTTGCGCCAGATCTTGCGCCAAGCGACCTGCATGGTCGGGTCGGTCGCCTGTCCGGGGAATACCATCACCGTCCCGTTCCTGGTCAACAGGCGGGCACAGCGGACGGATCCGGAGGTTACGATTTTTGCGGCTGCGGTCTGCATAATTCCACTCCAATAAATTCCATTGCCACGAGGGCAGTTCGTTCACCGTCCGGGAGCTCTCTCCTTCTCCGCGGACGGATATTCACAAATTTCAGTTCTTCCAGCTGCCGAGTTCGCGTTTCCAGCGCTCGATCAGATGAATCTGCTGCGCGCGCTCTTTCGGGAGCTCGATCTTGTTCCCGCGCATATCGAAGACCAGGCCGAAGCATCCGCTCTTGAAGCCGACCGAGGTCCAGGTAGGCACGCCGGGAATCTCAACGGAGCCGCCGAGGTTGAACCAGTCAATCTCGTAGAAGCGTCCGTACTCGAGCGGGATACGCTTGATCCCGCCCTGAACGATGTCGTATTTCTTCACCGAACCGGAGTCGTCGCGGATGGAGACGCTGAAGGCGCGTTTGCCTTCCTTGACGTTGGAACGCGGGGTGACGACGCGGCCGAGGTTGAGGAAGATCGCCGGGGAGGTCACCTGCGCCGCGAGTTCACGGTTGACGCCGGCCAGCGCGCCCACTGCGGAGGCGAGGCCGTTCATATCCAGGTAGTAATCCACCATGCCGAAGGCGCGGAGGCTGTCCATGCCGATGCGGAGGGTGTCGCCGGGGTCTTCCACGTTGCGGAGAACGGAGCCGCCGAGCAGCACCATGCCGAGGGTGCCGTCTTCCAGCTGCCCGCGCTGGGGGTTGTCCTTGAGCGCGCGTTCAATCAGGAAGCGGGTCAGCACCTGTTCGATCTCGGCGGAATAGTTATTCGCCGGGATGAGTTCCGGGTGGCAGGCTTTGTTGAGAATGTAATCCTTCAGCTCGGATTCCTTCAGCTGGAACCCGACCCGCGTCAGGACTTCGCTGAGGTCGACGTCCTCGAGCAGATTCGGCAATGTCCGGCCGATGCCCGCGTCGGAGACGCTCATCTCCAGGCGGAGGTCCTGCCCGAAGGCGGTGATGGTACGGTCGGCGCCGACTTCAATGCCGAGGGCGGAGTGATTGGCGCGGTTGATGCGGCTCAGCAGGCGGACGCAGCGTCCGTAAGCGAAGTCCGCGGTGACGGCATCGCAGCCGGTGTCGCGGTCAAGCTGCGCCAGGGCGTGGTTGTGCTTGAGGGCGAATTTCTTCTGTACCTTCTGGAAGGCGGCGCTGGGGGAGACGCGGGTCTCTTCCGTGCCGAGGATGTTGTCGCAGAAGTCGATATCCGCGATGTCGCGGAAGACCTTCGCGAACTGCCCGGCCGCGGCGGAGCTGCCCATATACAGCACCGACGGACGGGATTTTTCGTCGATGGATTTGCACGCCAGCATCAGGATCTCGCCGAGGCGGTAGACCGCGCGTTCGGCGCCTTCTTCGGTACCGCCGCCGATGACGATGATATCGGGATCGGACGCGGTGAGAATGTCAATGTTCTCCGTCAGGGAGTGGCCGTCCATGGCGCAGACTTCGGCGGTCGGCTTCATGCCGTTGTTCCGCAGCAGCTCTTTGATGGCGCCGATGGAGCTGCCCTTCGTCAGGCCGACAACGGACGTCCGCGGGGATTCGCCGCCGCTCCAGGTGACGACGACTTGATCCGCGCCGATCATGTTCAGCTTCTGCGGGACAATGACGCGGTCGTTGTCATCCAGGAAATGGCGGTCCAAGGCGGCTTCCAGGCGGGAGATCGCGCCGGAGACCGACTGATATTCCACTTCGCCGCTCTCGGAATACACCGTGCGGGCGGAAACCGTGCCGACGAATTCATAACGTCCGTTGACGCGCTCAAAGAGCCCCGCGCGGGTGTTGACGGTCCCGATGTCGATCACGAGGACGAGGTTGATGGAGTCTTGGCTTTCTTTGCTTTCGGTGTTTTCCATTCGGACCTCTTATTTCAGCAGCAGCGCGCGGACATTCTCAAGGATGGCGGAGAGATTGCCGGTCAAAATCTGGGCCGCGGTCAGGAAGACGGCCGCGGTGACGGCGCCGAAGGCGAACCCGATCAGGATCTCGCCGAACAGGTCGCCGTAAGTCTTCTGCGGCTTCTTCGTGCCGAGTTTGTAATGGCGGGTGTAAAGCAGCGCGACGATCGCGCAGACGAAGACGGTGCCGGCGTTGACCCAGTACCAGCGGGAGTTGTTCTCCGCGGGCGTGAGGGAGGAAACGCGGTATTGGGCGGCGATGCTCTTCACAAGCGCGGGGATCGTCCCGCTGACGGCGCCGAAGACCATGACCGCCGCGGAAGCGGCCAGGACGAGGATCAGAACGCCGCGCCCGCCGTTCTTCCCGCCGGTGTAGGCCTTGCAGAAGAGCAGCACGGCGGCAATCAGCACCGCGGCCAAGCGGAAGAAGACTTTCAGGTCAACCCCGCCGCTGCCGGGGACGGCTTCCGTGAACATCGGGTAGAAGACATTCTGCACCAGCAGGACGCAGACGTACGCCGCGACCGCGCCGCTCAGAATGGCCGCGCCGAGGCGGAAGAGGTAATTGTCGCCGAAGAGCAGGCTGAAGGCGCAGAGGCTCAGGAACAATCCGCCGACGACTGTGACGAGTTCGGTATTAATGCTCATGCTCCGCCTCCTTTTCGGGTGCCGGGGCGCCGAATGAACCGGCCGCGCTGACGGCGGTCCTTCTGCCCCGTTCGGGATCCTTGCGCAGGAATTTCGCGATCACGCCGACCGCCCAGGCAAGGAACGGCAGCGCCGCCAGATAGAGAACGGCGAATCCGGCTCTGCCTTCGGAAGCGGAGCTGCCGCCGTAAATATTCAAATCATCACGGGCGGTCATGGCGTCCGTGACCATGCCGGCGTTCAGGTAGACATCCGCGACCGTCTCAAGCTGACCGGCCGAGAGCAGATGCAGACGGGTGCCGTCATTCGCGGCGGAGAGCTGCTCCGCCCAGTCGCGCAGCGGGGAGGCGTCCGCCGTGATCAGGTAGACGTCCGTCGGCAGGGAGCCGTCCGCGATATGCTTGCGGATCGAGAGCGTGCCCGCGGGCCACCATTCGGTGTTCTCGCTGCCGAGGAGCATGTTCGCGGTCGGCATGGCGGCGGGATCGAGCACCACGGATGTAACCGCGGCGCCGTTCTCCTTCAGGGAGGCGAGCAGCTTCGCGGCCGGCGCGTCCAAGACGGCGCTGTACGCCGGGGTGTAGTCCACCACGACGAGCGCGGATTTCACTTCGTCAACCGCGTCCACGAAGGCGGCCGCGTTCGCGGAAAGTTCCGTGTCGGGTTTGAGCGGGACGCGTTCGGAGATATTCGTGAGCAGAATGACCAATACGCCGCCGACAGCAAGCAATGCCCAGAAGATCCGGGCGGCCATGCTGATGGCGCGGCCGTTCGGCTTGCGCTTCGGACGGACGAAGGTCTCGGCGTTGATGATGCGCTTCAGGACGGAGGAAAGCATCCGCTGCTGGTATTCGTTGGAGCCGGGATCGGACGGGATGCCCTTGCGTGAGAAGGTGCTGTAAGCCGGGTCCGCCGGGGAATACGGCATGTTCATATCGCCGCTGCCGAACAGATCCCAGGGGATGTCGAAATTCTCCGCGTCGTCGTCCTTGATCTGGACGGGCTGGCCTTCCATCGGGGAAGTCTCCGCCGAAGTCTCGGCTTCGGCTTCCGGCTCCTCCGCGGGGGCTTCGGATTCGGCCGCGGGTTCGGCTTCCTCCGCGGGCGCGGTCTCTTCGGCGGGGGCGGCTTCGCCCTCCGCGTGGTAGCCGATGCCGCGCAGGATGCGGTCGAGCATGGCGGCGGAATTGCCGTCCGTGCCGGTCAGGTCAATATCGCCCGTCGCGGCGGAGGAATCGGCGCTTCCGTCCTGTCCCTCATTGCCGCTGAAGAACACCGTCTCCGAGGATTTCGCCTCGTCGGCCTTGTTCTCGTCGTCCATATTCTTCAGCAGGTCGCCGAGCAGGCTGTCCTCGTCCACGTCAAGCTTGCCGCTGTCAACGCGGGCAGCGGACGCGGACGTTCTCGGGCGGACGATGTTGCCGTTCGCGTCAAGGTAGCGGGCGGCGCCGCGCACTTTCGTCGGGGAGACGCATTCAAAGAGCGCGGGATCGTCTTCCGGCGCGTTTTTCTGTTCATTGGATTCGGGCTCGTCGGGCTCCACCAGCGGCTTCTCTTTGTCGGAGAGGTCCTCCTCGATGGTCGGGAATTCCTCGCTGATGCGGCTGTTGAGGGCGTCCGCGGACTGCGGATCGTCCCACTTGCGGGCGGGGCGCTGTTCCGTGAAGTCATCGAGGACCGGGACATCGGCGACGGCTTTCTTCGCGGAGCCGTCATCGGGGTCGACGAGCGGCGGGTCAATCTCCAGCTGCGGCTGGTAGACGGACTTCTCCGGCGCGGGCGCGGATTTCGCGGCGCGGCGGGAGGAGCGGGAGGCGGACTTCGCCGGGGCGGACGGCTTCGAAGGGGCGCCGAAGAGGGCATCCTCGAAGGATTTGTAATCCATCTTGCCGCCGCTGTTCTTTCCCTTGTCGCGGAGGCGTTTCTGCATCCATTCCGGGATCGGGCTGTCGGGATCGAGTCCGTCGTCACGGGCGGTATCCGTCCGCGGTTCGGGTTCGGTTTCCAGCGGGAACATTTCCGCCGGCAGGGCGTTCAGATCGGCTTTGCAGACCGGGCAGAACGCGGCGGTGCTTTCGGTTTCGCTGCCGCAGATCGGGCATTTACGTTTCGCGCTCATCGATCCTCCTTCGCGGACTTATTGCCGCTGAGGATGAGACGCAGTCCCGTCACCGCCGCGCCGATGGCGGCACCGATGAAGAGACCCGTCAACGCCCCTCTGGGAATACAGCGAAGCCAGTCGATGATTCGGCTGACCGTGGCGGGGAGTTTGACATAGCGGGAGAGCCCGCCGTAGATGACAAGGAAGAGGAAGAGGCCGACCACATACGCCGACCGTCCGGCGCTCGGCGGCCTGGACGGCAGGCGGTAGAGCGCGAAAATCAGGCTGACGCAGACGAGACCCGCCAGCGCCGCCTCCATGGATTTTTGAATGATGTAGACGAGGTTCGCCGTCTTCCCGGAGCCCGTCTCCTCGGTCAGGCCGATGAAGAGCACCAGAATGAAGACAATGAAGCCGACGACGCGGATCACCCGCATCCCGCTTCCGGTCCCCGTCCCGCGTACCTGAAGGATGACCGCGTCAAGCAGGGCGAAGAAAAGCAGCACCGCCGAGACGCGTTCCGCCCAGAGCAGCAGCTCCGCAGCCGCCGCGTCGAGGGTGGGAATGTTCGTAAAAAAGGAAACGAGAAGCAGACCACCCGCGAGGATGGACAGGATCATGAATATGATTTGAGAGCGCTTCATCGTCTGTTTCCCTGTTATTTCATCAAATGCCGGAGAGGCCGGCTGCCGTAAAGATCAGAATGACAACGACCACCGCGATCCGCGCCGCGTCCATGGTCATGAGGGCGGCGTTCTTCCGTTCCGCGCGGCGCAGCGAATCCGGAATTTCGTAGACCTGTTCGCCGACGTAGACCTCATCCGCCGTAAGCATGGAGACCGCCTGCGTCACCGGGTCATCCCCGGCCGCGCAGATCACTTCGCCGTGGGAGCAGAGCGGGTCATTCAACGCCGCCGCGGGTCCGAACGCGCCGACGGAGAGATGCAATGCCGCCGGTTCCTTCTCGAGCGAGGCGTAATTCCCCGCCGTGTGGGTGAAGGCAGAGATCCCCGTCATGGCGGCGCAGTCCGCGTCAAAGGAGCCCGCGTAGTCCGCGTTCTCCATCCCGCGCTGGACGGCGTCCTTCTCAAAAGCGGCTGCCGACCCCGCGGAGCCGGTGATCGCCCACGGTTCATCCGCGTACGCCATTTGGGAAGAGACGGCCTCGGTGGCCTCCATAGACGCCAAAACGGAACCCCCGCCGAGGTTCCCCTCGCAGGCGTTCCCGACATCCAGATGGATGGGCCTGGCTTCTTCCAGACTGTTGGCGATTTGGCTGCGCAGGCGTTCGTCCTTCCCGCGGGAGTAGGCTCGACCGGTGAGCTTGATTTTGTTTTTCAAAACCAGGCTGAGCAGGTAGCAAACCAATATCACGAGAACAACGGCGGCCCCGATTGCTGAAGATGGCATTTGTCTATTCCTTAATGAAACCGCTTTTTTAATCTACTACTATCAGTATAGCATATTTTTCGCCATTGGTACAAAAATTGCAAGGATTAATTTTTTTAATTTTAGCATCCGATGCTCGGTGAGCGGGTAACTAATCCAGAGACCAGAGACCAGAGACCAGATAACATAATTAAAGCGAGTATTTCAATATCGAGCGCGTTTCTGCCTTCTCCTTGTAGGAGAAGGGGGACCGCTTCGCGGTGGATGAGGTCTGCGATAGCAAAAAGCGCCCGATAAGGGAAGACTTGCTTCCTTTATCGGGCGCTTTCCTGCCTTCCCCTCGAGGGGAAGGGGGACCGCTCCGCGGTGGATGAGGTGCGCTCCTGCGACCGGTTTCCGGCCGCAGGAGCGTTAATG
>CAVCBG010000044.1:0-8031 GCA_963600285.1 Anaerovoracaceae bacterium | reverse complement strand
GGGAACCAGCGGACTTCGTCGACTTCGGATTTTTGAAGCGTCAGGCTGTTGATGTCAACCGGCTCGCGGTAGAGGTAGACGCGGGAGTATTCGTTGTCGCGGAAGAGCTTGCCGTGGAAGACTTTCGCGTATTGGTTGCGGAAATGGCCGATGAGCTCAAGCTGATCCGCGGAGGCATGGATGCCGAGCTCCTCGGCGAGCTCGCGCAGGGCGGAGTCCACGGATTCCGATCCGGCGGGAATGTGGCCCGCCGACGAGGTGTCATACAGTCCGGGGAAGGATTCTTTATCCATGCTGCGTTTCTGCAGCAGGATCTGCCATTCCCCGTCCACATTCCGAACGACCCAGACATGCGCGGTGCGGTGAAGAATGCCGTCGCGGTGCGCGATGTCCCGCGCGACGGTCTGCCCGGTCGGCTCTCCGTTTTCGTCACAGATATCTAAATATTCCATACGACTTTGATGAATCCGCGTCGGCTGCTTCGCGTAGGCGCGGCGTCTTCCTTTCTGTATATATTTGTATTGTACATTCGAAACGCGCCCCGCTGTCCTCGGCGGTGACAGGTTTTTGAACGGAACTTCGGTTTACAAAATTAATTGTCATAAGTTTGTGAAAACTACCTTGAGTTAGTCATGACTGTATTATAATAGCGGTTGAATTTGGTTAGAGGAGACAAATAAAAACCATGAGTGAAAAAACCAACACCACAATTCGTGATCTGACAATCGGCGAGCACGGCCGCGTTACCCGCGTCGGCGGTGAAGGTGCCCTTCGTCAGCATTTTTTGGATATGGGCGTCATTCCCGGTGCCGAAGTTACGATCGTAAAGTACGCGCCGATGGGCGACCCTGTTGAACTGGAAATCCACGGTTATGAGCTGACCCTCCGTCTGGATGAGGCCGCGAAGATTGACGTGGAACGCATTGACAAGCTGACCCGGCCCGCTCCGATGGATACGGATGAGATCGACCACCCGAAGCTCGGCGAGGAAGGCGCGCATGATTACAAGAAAGACAATCAGCCCCTGCCGGAAGGCACTGTCCTGACTTACGCGCTCGTCGGCAACCAGAACAGCGGTAAGACCACGCTCTTCAACCAGCTGACCGGTGCCAACCAGCACGTCGGCAACTTCCCGGGCGTCACCGTTGACCGCATCGACGCCGCCATCCGCGGTAAGGCGAACACCTCCGTGACCGACCTGCCGGGTATTTATTCCCTTTCTCCGTACAGCTCCGAGGAACTTGTTTCCCGTAACTTTGTATTGAACGACAAGCCGAAGGCGATCATCGACATCGTTGACGCCACCAACATCGACCGCAACCTTTACCTGACCATGCAGGTCCTCGAGCTGGGCATCCCGACCGTCGTCGCGCTCAACATGATGGACGAAGTCTCCGGCAACGGCGGCTCCATTGACATCAACCGCATGGAAAAGATGCTCGGCGTTCCTGTTGTCGCCATTTCCGCCGCCAAGAATGAAGGCGTTGACGAACTGGTCGACCACGCGATCCATATCGCGCAGTATCAGGAAGTTCCGGAACGCCAGGACTTCTGCGATCCCGAAGATCACGGCGGCGCCCTGCATCGCTGCATTCACGGCGTGACCCATCTTATCGAAGACCACGCTGAACGCGCCGGCATCCCCGCGAAATTCGCCGCGACCAAAGCCATCGAAGGCGATCAGCTGATCATCAGCCAGCTGGACCTCGACCAGAACGAAACCGAAACCCTTGAGCACATCGTCTCTCAGATGGAGAAGGAACGCGGTCTGGACCGCGCCGCTGCCATCGCCGAGATGCGCTTCGCCTTCATCGAGAAGGTCGTCCGCGCCTGCGTCAAGAAGCCGAAGGAAAGCCGCGAACGCAAGCGTTCCGAAAAGATCGACCGCATCCTGACCGGGAAGTATACCGCTCTGCCGATGTTCATCCTCATCATGGCCGCTGTCTTCTATCTTACCTTCAATGTCATCGGCGCCTGGCTGCAGGGCCTGCTCGAGACCGGTATTGAATGGCTCACCGGTGTTGTCGACGCCGCGCTGACCTCCGCGAACGTCAACGAAGCGATCCACAGCCTGATCATCGACGGTATCTTCGCCGGTGTCGGCTCCGTGCTCAGCTTCCTGCCGATCATCGTCACCCTGTTCTTCTTCCTGTCAATTATGGAAGACAGCGGTTACATCGCCCGCGTCGCCTTCTTCATGGATAAGCTCCTGCGCCGCATCGGTCTCTCCGGCCGTTCCATCGTCCCGCTGCTGATCGGCTTCGGCTGCACCGTCCCGGCTGTTATGGCGACCCGTACTCTGCCGTCCGAACGCGACCGCCGTATGACGATCCTGCTGACCCCGTTCATGAGCTGCACCGCGAAGCTGCCGATTTACGCCTTCTTCGTTGACGCGTTCTTCCCGGAACACAGCGGCTTGATCATGACCGGTCTGTATCTCCTCAGCATTGTGGTCGGTATCCTTGTCGCGCTGCTCTTCCGCAAGACCCTGTTCCGCGGCGACGCTGTCCCGTTCGTAATGGAACTGCCGAACTACCGTATGCCGTCCCCGAAGAGTGTTGCCCGTCTGCTGTGGCAGAAGGCCAAGGCCTTCCTGCAGAAAGCTTTCTCCGTCATCCTTATCGCGACTGTCGCGGTTTGGTTCCTGCAGGGCTTTGACTTCCAGCTCAACATGGTCGAGGACTCCGCTGAGTCCATCATGGCCGCGATCTCCGGCGTGCTTGTCCCGATCTTCCGCCCCATCGGCCTCGGCGACTGGCGCATGGTCACCTCTCTGATCTCCGGCTTCATGGCGAAGGAAAGCGTCGTCTCCACGATGGAAGTCCTCTTCGGCGGTGACGTCCGGAGCGTAATGACCGCCGCGCAGGCTGCTTCCATGCTGGTCTTCAGCTTGATCTACACGCCTTGTGTTGCCGCCATCGCCTCCATCCGCCGCGAACTCGGTCACAAGTGGGCTGTGGGTGTTGTCTTCTGGCAGTGCTTCGTCGCCTGGATCGTTGCCCTGATCACCTACCTGATCTGCTCCGGAGTTCTCTAAAATGAAAGCCATTGACTTCATTCTGATCGGCGTGATCGCCGCGGCCCTGGTGTTCGCCTTCTGGCTGAGCCGCCGCCCCGCTTCATCCGATTACGCCTGCAGCGGCAACTGCGCCGCCTGCATGAAGAAATGCGGAAAAACGCCGCGGAGGAAGTCTGAAAAATGAATAAAGTTTTGATCTATATTCTTCTCGGAATCGTTATCATTGCCGCGCTGGCGGAGACCATCCGCCGGCGCCGCAAGGGCAGCTCCTGCTGCGGTCCGCGGGAGAATGACGTCAAAGCCGCGAAGGCGCAGCACCTCACCGGAAACGTTCGGGAGCTGCGCCTGAACATTGGCGGCATGGTCTGCGGCAACTGCGCGGCGCGTGTACAGAACGCGCTGAACGCCATCCCCGGTGTCTCCGCGAAGGTCAGCATTGACACGAAGCAGGCCGTGGTGAAGTACGAGGAAGGCGTTGACCCCGCGGCGATTCGGAACGCGGTCCGCGCCTGCGGATACGCCGTTTTGAACTGAAAACGCCGTTTACCCTACAATCAAATACAAGTCAAGTGTTTGTCACGAATTTGAAAAATCAGAGCCGATTATGCTATAATGGTTAGTCGCTCTGATTGTTTTAATTAGGCGAATTGTGCCTGTCCGCAGGAGAAAGTCCTGCCGCGGTGAACGTAAAATTAATGATGGCTGCATCATTGCATCATATTGTAAGGAGAATATAGACGTGGAAACGAAAGGTTTGGTTGCATTAGGTATCAGTCTTGCCTCACCGGAGACGATTCGAAGCTGGTCGTACGGTGAAGTACTTAAGCCGGAAACCATTAACTACCGCCGCTTGCGTCCGGAGAAAGACGGCCTCTTCTGTGAGGCGATTTTCGGTCCTACCCGTGACTGGCAGTGCTATTGCGGTAAGTACAAGAATCCGCGATACAAGGGCATCGTCTGCGAAAAATGCGGCGTGGAGGTCACGAAGTCTTCCGTCCGCCGTGAACGTCTCGGCCATATTGAACTGGCTACTCCGATCGCGCATATTTGGTATACCCGCCGTATTCCGTCCTATCTTGGTCTGCTGCTGGATATCTCCCGCCGCAATCTGGACCGTGTTCTCTATTTTGCTCAGTATATCGTCACCTATGTTGATGAAGAAGCCCGCCAGCGCGCTTTGAGCAAGCTCGAGGATGACATCAACGGCACCGAGCGCGAACGCGCCCGCGAAGTCAACAACAAGATCCTTGCCGTGAAGCGCAACCGCGACGCCAAACTGAAGGCGCTGCAGGAAAAGCGCGACGCCATGGAATCCTCCGCCGAGGAAGAAATCTCCAAGCGCCTCGAGCCCGTCATGAACGAAGGCAAGCGCCTGGAAGAAACGCTGCAGCAGCAGCTCGGTCAGGCCGCTTCCATTGATATGCACCTCAATGCCGCGGACGCGGTCATTGTCAAGGCCGGTGAGACCATCTCCTCCAAGCATATCGCCGACATCCAGGATATCGTCCGTGAGAAGCTGAACAGCCTCGAGAAGGAAATCAAAGCCTCCCAGAAGGCCGAGATCGAGAAGATGGACATCGAGAAGCAGGAGATCCGCGCCGAGGCCGAAGAAGAAATGGAAGCCCTGCGCAACCAGCACGCCGACGCCTCCAACGAGACCCAGGATCAGAATTCCAAGCTCCGCGAGGAACTGGAAGACCTGCAGCCTTTCACCTTCCTGAGCGAAACCTCCTACCGCGAACTGCGTTCCCGCTGGGGCAACGTCTTCCGTGCCGATATGGGCGCCGAAGCGTTCTATGACATCCTCAAGCGTCTGGACCTCGACAAGCTCTCCGAAGAGCTGTGGAATGAAGTCCGCACCACCAAATCCAAGCAGAAGCGCAAGAAGGCGACCTCCCGCCTGAAGGTCGTTGAGTCCTTCCGCGCCTCCGGCAACCATCCCGAATGGATGATCATGACCGTCCTGCCCGTGATCCCTCCGGATCTCCGCCCGATGGTCCAGCTCGACGGCGGCCGTTTCGCCACCTCCGACCTGAATGATCTCTACCGCCGCACCATCAACCGCAACAACCGTCTGAAGAGACTGCTGGAGCTGGGTGCCCCGGATGTGATCGTCCGCAATGAAAAACGTATGCTCCAGGAAGCCGTTGACTCCCTGATCGACAACTCCCAGCGCGGCAAGGCGCTCTCCCGCCGCGGCCGCCGTGAACTGAAGTCCCTGAGCGATATGCTGAAGGGTAAGAAAGGCCGCTTCCGCCGCAACCTGCTCGGTAAGCGCGTCGACTACTCCGGCCGTTCCGTTATTGTTGTCGGCCCGAAGCTCAAGCTGTATCAGTGCGGTCTGCCGAAGTCCATGGCCCTCGAGCTCTATATGCCCTTCGTCATCTCCCGCCTGGTCAAGCACGGCTACGCCCAGAACGTCAAGGGTGCCCGCCGCCTGATCGACCGCAACCGTTCCGAAGTCTGGGAAGTCCTCGCCGAAGTCATCGGTGAACGCCCGGTCATGCTCAACCGCGCTCCGACCCTGCACCGCTTGGGTATTCAGGCCTTCGAGCCGATCCTCATCGAAGGTTCCGCCATCCAGCTGCATCCGCTCGTTTGTACCGCTTTCAACGCGGACTTCGACGGCGACCAGATGGCTGTCCACGTACCGCTTTCCGACAAGGCTGTTGAGGAAGCCCGCACCCTGATGCGCTCCGATAAGAACC
Source organism: Anaerovoracaceae bacterium (assembly GCA_963600285.1). GTDB lineage: Bacteria > Chloroflexota > Anaerolineae > Anaerolineales > Anaerolineaceae > Flexilinea. Next base: position 2,304 of record CAVCBG010000044.1, on the reverse strand, counting down.
TCCTGAAGCCTGCCGACGGCGAACCGATCATCAGCCCGTCCAAGGATATGGTCCTCGGTATTTATTACCTGACCATGCACCTCTATGACAAACTCGGCCATAAGGGCGACGGACGCGCTTTCTATGACTTCGACGAAGTCAAATACTGCTACGACACCGGCATCGTTGATCTGCACACCACGATCAAGTTCCGCGTCGCCACTTGGTACGATGACGACGGCAAGCGCATGGACGCCCCCGTCACCAAGGTCATCGACACCACTGTCGGCCGCGTGATCTTCAACAACATCCTGCCGGAAAAGATGCTCTTCAAGAACCAGACCTTCGGCAAGGGCGACATCAAGGACCTCATCTCCGAAGTCTACGACGTCTGCGGCCAGGAAGCCACGGTTGAGGTTGCCGACTCCATTAAGGATATCGGTTTCGAGTACTGCATGCGCTCCGGTCTGACCATGGCGGTCTCCGACATTACCGTCCCGCCGGAACGTGATGAGCTGCAGGCGAACGCCGAAGCCGAAGTTGAAAAGATCAATAAGCAGTTCCGCCGCGGTCTCCTTACCGCTACCGAACGCGACGACCGCATCGTTGCCGTCTGGCAGGATACCACCACGAAGGTCTCCAAGGCCGTCCGCAACTACATGGATCCGGAAGGCGACATGGCGATCATGGCCAACTCCGGCGCGACGAAGGGCGGTTTCGGTCCTATCGGTCAGCTGGCCGGTATGCGCGGTTTGATGGCTGACCCGTCCGGCCGTATCATCACCCTGCCGATCAAGTCCAACTTCCGCGAAGGCCTTGACGCCCTCGAGTACTTCATTTCCACGCACGGTGCCCGTAAGGGTCTGGCCGATACCGCTCTGCGTACCGCGGATGCCGGTTACCTGACCCGCCGTCTGGTGGATATTGCCCAGGACCTCATCATCAACGATGAAGACTGCGGCACCGACGAAGGCATTTGGATCCGCCGCTCCGATGATGTCGCGAAGCAGTCCTACGCCGAACGTATCTACGGCCGTGTCACGGCTGAACGCGTCGTCGATCCCGTCACCGGCGAGATCCTCTACGAAAAGGGCGAAATGCTTGATCATGACGCTGCCCGCCGCATCCAGGCGTCCAACGTTCAGGAAATGAAGGTCCGCTCCCCGATGACCTGCCAGCTGAAGCACGGCATCTGCGCCAAGTGCTACGGTATGGACCTCGGCCGCGGTAAGATGGCTGAGCTCGGCGCCGCTGTCGGTACCGTTGCTGCCCAGTCCATTGGTGAACCTGGTACTCAGCTGACCCTGCGTACCTTCCACTCCGGCGGTGTTGCCCAGGGCGGCGACATCACCAGCGGTCTGCCGCGCGTTGAAGAACTGTTCGAAGCCCGCCGCAACCCGAAGGGCGAAGCGATCATGTCCGAAATCGCCGGTAAGGTTACCGTTCTGCGCAACGAAAAGTACGACGATATGCGCATCGTCCGCGTTGAGAACAGCGAACTCGTCTCCGATAAGTACACCCTCGAAGAGGGCTGGAACATCTGCGTTCAGGACGAAGAGCACGTTGAGATGGGCGATCCCATTCTCGCGAGCAATGACGACCCGAATAACACCGTCGGCGCCGCGCATGCCGGTCAGGTCCGCATTGAGGACGACTCCGTGATCGTGACCTACGAAGTTCACAGCTCCGAGGAATACAACATCCCGACCAATGCCCGCTTGATGGTCAAGGACGGCGACAACATCACCGCCGGTACTCAGCTGACCGAAGGTTCCATGAACCCGCATCAGATCCTCAAGCTGAACGGCCGCGACGCCTGCCAGATGTACATGCTGAAGGAAATTCAGAACGTCTACAGAACTCAGGGTCAGAACATCAACGATAAGCACTTCGAAGTCATCATCCGCAAGATGCTCGGCAAGGTTCAGATCACCAACGCCGGCGACTCCCAGTACCTGCCGATGGATGTGGTCGATTACCTGAGCCTGAAGGACATCAACCGCAAGCTCGAGGAAGAAGGCAAGCAGCCCGCGAAGTACACCGAGATCCTGCTCGGCGTCACGAAGGCTTCCCTGTCCACCGACTCCTGGCTGTCCGCGTCCTCCTTCCAGCACACCATCAAGGTCCTCGCCAGCGCTGCCATCGGCGGCCTGAAGGATCCGCTCTATGGCCTGAAGGAAAACGTCATCATCGGTAAGCTGATCCCTGCCGGTACGGGCTTCGTCCCCGGCCGCTTCGAACAGGGCGACCAGATCGTCGGCGACCAGCAGGCGGTCATCTCCAACCTGCCGACCGAGTAATCAATTCGCAAACAAAGAGGCACCC
>CAVCBG010000043.1:0-8352 GCA_963600285.1 Anaerovoracaceae bacterium | reverse complement strand
CCGAAAAACCGACCGCGTCCGTCATCATTCCCGTGTATAACGGCGCGGACACCATCACCCCGCTGACGGAACGGCTGCTCAAAGTGCTGCCGGAGCTCTTCTCCGCCTATGAGATCCTGCTCATCGACGACTGCAGCCCGGACAGCAGCTGGCAGGTCGTCAAGGAACTGCAGGCGGCGAATCCCGAAGTCGTCCGCGGCATTCATCTCGCCCGCAACTTCGGACAGCACAACGCCACGCTCTGCGGCATCCGCGCCGCCCGCTATGAGTTCTGCGTCACGATGGATGACGACCTTCAGCATCCGCCGGAACAGCTCCCGCTGCTGGTGGAGGAGATTGAGAAGGGGTATGACGTCGTCTACGCGGTGCCGAAGAAGCTCCCGCATTCGTGGTGGCGCAACCTCGGCTCGAAGATGACGAAGATCATTCTCGGCAAGATCATGGGCATTCCGATCCGCGAGATCGGCGCCTTCCGCGTCTTCCGTACCTATCTGCGGGACGCCTTCGCGAATTACAGCAGCCCGGAGGTCTACATTGACCCGCTGCTTTCCTGGGGCACGAAGAACTTCAGCCACGTCTACGTGGAGGAAGATAAGCGCGAGATCGGCACTTCGAACTATTCTTTCAAGAAACTGGTCAAGGCCAGCCTGCTGATCCTGACCGGGTACAGCACGGCGCCGCTGCGCTTCGCGAGCCTGCTGGGGCTGATCTTCATGCTCTTCGGCTTCTGCGTGCTGATTTATGTGCTGATCATCGCCCTGGTCGTCGGTTCCACGCCGGGCTTCCCCTTCCTCGCCTGCCTGATCTCAATCTTCGCGGGCGTCCAGCTCTTCACGCTGGGCATGTTCGGCGAATACCTGGCGCGGGTTTATGACCGCTCCAGTGACCGCCCGCCTTATGTGGTGCGGGAGATCAGCGATGACACGGAGGAAAAGGCATGAGCGCGGATCTGAACCCGGTTCGGGATTTCTTTCAGAAGCAGCTGGATGACCACGGCGAGGACGCCGAGGGCGTCGGCTGGAACTCCGCTTACGCCCAGGAAGGGCGCTTCGAGCAGCTGGCGAAGGTGATCGTCCCCGACAAGCCTTACACGGTGCTGGATTTCGGCTGCGGTTACGGCGCGATGGCGTCGTGGTTCCGCCGCGAGGGATACAATTACACCCATTATTATGGATATGACATCGTGGAGGACTCCCTGAAGGCGGCGCGCGAGGCGTTCAAGGATGACCCCGCCGTCAGCTTCCATTCGGATTTCAACACCATCCCGACTTGTGATTATCTGGTCGCGTCCGGCGTTTTCAATATCAAAGTGGACGCCGATTACGACGACTGGACCGCGTACGTGATTGACTCGCTGGAGTCATTCAATAAAAAAACCGCGAGAGGTTTCGCGGTCAATTTTCTGACTTCGTATTCCGACCCGGATCGAATGGCGCTCCGTCCCGATCTGTATTATGCCGACCCCTGCAAGCTTTTTGATTACTGCCGGCGTCACTTCAGCCGCAATGTCGCGCTGCTGCATGACTACAAGATTTGGGATTTCACCCTCATCGTCCGCAAGGAATTTGACTGATTCAGGCTTCGGTTTCTTCCGAATCTTCCGACGGCTCTTCGTCCTGATCTTTACGGCAGTAAAACATCAGCAGCGTGGAGCCGTATTTTCTTTCATCAAAGCACTCGTAATGCTCTAAATTCAGCTCGACCCGCTCGATAGGGTGGATCTGGACGATGATCCAGCCGTCGTCCGTCAGCCAACCGTCATTGCGGTCGAGGAGCTCCATGACCTTGATCCACATCTCTTTGTACTGCGGCGGGGCGACGTAGATATACTCGAACGCCTTATCCGGCTTGCCGCGCAGGATGTTGAAGATGTCGCCGAAGTACGCCTTCGCCTGCTTCTCGAAGCCGGTCAGTTTGATGTTGGAGATCAGGGTGTTGTAGGCGTTGCGGTTCGCGTCGCTGAAGCGGACGTAAGCCGCGCCGCGGCTCAACGCTTCCAGCCCGATGGAGCCGGTTCCGCCGAAAAGGTCGAACATGGAGGCGCCTTCAATATCCACGCTGAGGATGTTGAAGACGGCTTCCTTCACGCGGTCCGTGACCGGGCGGGTGCTGTCCCCCGGGACGGGGTTCAGGCGCATGCCTTTCTTTTTGCCTGCGATAATTCGAGGATTCGCCATGGTATCAGTCCACGTCGTTATAGGTCCAGAAGCGGTTGGCGAAGAAGTTCCAGATCATCACGATGACGACAGCGATGACCCAGGTGATGTAATAGCCCAGGTCGGCCGGTTTGATCGCGAAGTCCGCGGGCAGGATATTGCCGCAGAGCTTGATGATCGGGTTCTCGATGGTGGCGTAGAGCAGGACGCGGATGCCGAGGCCGATGGTGTTGACCAGGAAGAACTGACCGAGCTGCTTCAGGAGCGGCTTCTGACGGGAGTCCGGATAGGTCCAATAGCGGTTCCAAATGAAGTTGGAGATCACCGCCGCCACGAAAGCGATGGCGCTGGACAGAATATCGTTGTGGGTCAGATGGCGCATCAATGTGCCGACGCCGAAATCAACCACGGCGCCGAAACAGCCGACGAAGCAGAACTTCAGGAAGCGGGTGCGTTCCTTCGGATTTTTAATAAACTCAAGCATAGTTCATCTTTTCCTTGAAATACGGCAGCGTGTTGCGGAGGCCTTCTTCCAGCGTGACCTTCGGCTCCCAGCCGAGGATCGTCTTGGCGCGGGTGATGTCCGGGCGCCGGCGCTGCGGGTCGGAACCCAGGCGGAGCGCTTCTTTGATGACGATGCCGGCGGGATTTTCCGTGATGCGGTTGATCTCCTGCGCGAGCTCCATGATGGTGTTTTCGGTGGGGTTGCCGATGTTGACCGGGTTGTGCTCATCGGACATGAGCAGGCGGTAGATGCCTTCGATCAGGTCGCTGACGTAGCAGAAGCTGCGGGTCTGCTGACCGTCGCCGTAGACCGTCAGCGGTTCATGGCGGATGGCCTGCTTGAGGAAGTTCGGCACCACGCGGCCGTCATCCAGGTCCATGCGCGGGCCGTAGGTGTTGAAGATGCGGACGATGCGGGTGTCAACGCCGTGGGTGCGGTGGTAAGCCATGGTCAGGGCTTCCGCGAAGCGCTTGGCTTCGTCGTAGACGGAACGTTCGCCGTTCGGGTCGACATGTCCCCAGTAATCCTCGGTCTGCGGATGAACCTGCGGGTCGCCGTAAATCTCACTCGTGGAGGCGAGCAGGAAGCGGGCGTTGTTGGCGCGGGCAACGCCGAGGGCGTTGTGCGTACCGAGGGCGCCGGCTTTCATGGTCTGGATCGGCAGATTGGTGTAGCCGTACGGTGAGGCGGGATTCGGGCTCGCGGGGGACGCGAAGTGCAGCACCGCGTCGACTTTCCCCGGGACGAAGATGAAGTCGGAAACGTCGTGACGGATGAATGAGAAATCCGGATTCCCGGCCAGATGCGCGAGATTCTCGGGATGCCCCGTGATGAAGTTGTCCATCCCGACGACCTGATGGCCGCGGCTCAAGAATAATTCACATAAGTGAGAACCCAGAAATCCGGCAGCGCCGGTGATTAATACCCGCATAGTTTCCTCCGTGATTTTTATTAATTCACAATATTCTATTGTACCGCAAAATAGCCGCCACACAGCGATACGGAACGGAAAGTATGAGAGCCGGGACGATGCCCGGCTCTCTTGAATGTTTATTCCCAGATGATTTTGGTGATCGTCCCGTCCGAGGTGATCTGATTATAGATCCCCGCGAAGGGGTTCACCAGCCAGATATTGCCCTGCTGCAGGAAGGCGATCCACGAGGAACGTTTATCATCGCCCGGGGACCAGATCAAGGTCTGCGGGGTGACGAAGCCGCTGCCGCTCTCAACCGGGTAGACCACGCGCGAATTCCCGCCGAGCTCGTCGGTGATGACGATGCGGTAGCGTTCGGATTCGGGCTGCTGCGGCAGATCGGTCTGCAGGTAGGCGAGGTAGGCGTCCCCGTCGGAGAAGCGGGGCGAGGCGGCGGGATAGGAGAAGATGCCGGCGTTCTCAATGAGGACGCTGTTCTCCCCGGTCAGGGTGTCGTAAAAGGCGATGTGATAATCCGCCGCGTCGTAGGTCTGCAGGGTGCCGTCGGCTTTGCCGTGGAAGGTGTAATAGAATCCGTCGTTGTCCGCGTTCCAGCAGACGCCCGGGATCCAGGCCCAGTCGCTGCGCGCCTTCTCGTAAGGCGTGAAGCGGAGCAGCTCGGTCTTCTCCCCGCTGAGGCGGTCAATGACGCCGATGTTCTCCGCGTCCGCGTAAAGCAGACGGCGGGCGTCATCCGAGAGCTCGTATTCCGTCCCCCACCAGCTGTATGTCCCATCGGAGCTGCCTTCAAGCAATACCTCGGACGACATCAACATGCCGTCATCGGCGACGTACTGCGTCCGCAGATCGTTGCTGGCCTTCCAGCCCGGCGCTTCTTCCGAAGGCTCGACGGAGGAGTAAATGAATCGGCGGGCGTCGCCCGGCAGCCAGGCGGCGAAGTGAATGACATTCTCGACCCGCAGGGAGATCGGCTCGGCGTTCCAGTCGCTCAGGTCCAGCATCCAGAGGCTGTTGACCTCGGTGGTCTGTCCCGCGCGGGAGAAGAGCAGCCAGCGGCCGTCATCCGAAAGGTCCAGCACGCGTCCGTCCAGGTCGCCGGTGGAGACCAGCGGCGTGCGGTTCTCGGTGGAGCCTTCCATCAGCCAGGCGTTGCCGTCGGCGATGTAGACCAGCTTGCCGCTGATCTTGATCGGCGAATATTCTGCCTTCGCGCCCTGCATGAGAATCTCGGGCACCGCTTCCTTGACGATCACGGAATTGACGACGGCTTTGGAGGTCAGCGCGCCGTCCTCGTAGGTGTAGCGGGTCGTGACCTGCTGCAAGCCGTTCTCGCCCTGCTGGATCACGCGGGTCTCGCCGTCCGGCAGGGATTCGTTGCGGACGGTCTGGCTGCCGAAGGGCAGCGTGACTTCGCTGACGGTTTCCTCCGTGGTCACGCGGGTGACGCGGATGACGCCGTCGGACGGGATGGGCAGGGAGAGCGCCGGGGTGACGGTATCCGATTCGCCGAGGGTGATGTCCAGCGCCTTGAGCGCCTCCTCAACGGTGGAGCCGCTCTCCGCGCGGGTGATGTACTGCAGGCCGTCGCAGTAGACGGTGATCTCGACCTGGGTGTCTTCCGTCTCGGTGTAGAACTCCCGAATCTCCGCGCAGCCGCCGAGCAGCAGGCAGAGTGTTAAATAAAACAGGGCCCGGCAGAACTGTCGGGCTGTTTTGGTTGTGAATAGGTCCGTCAGACGGGCGGGCATTTTACTTCTTGGCCGCGCTGAGCGTGGCGACGCCGTCGCTGAGCTTGAAGGACTGAACGTCGTAGGACTTCAGCAGCTCGGTGATGATGTTCTTGAGCGGCCCGGCGATGAAGGAGTTCGCGGTTTCGACCGGAACGGAGACGATCGGGACGTTCAGTTCGGTGACGGTGACGTGCAGGTCATTGTCTTCCCAAACGACGTTCGCTGACGCGGAGACGTTGACCTTCAGAATACCCTTGCCGGCCTTGAGGTTCAGCGTGAGCGTATCCTCGCCGAAGGTGACGGTCGGGCTGGAGATATCCAGGGACATGCCGATGGCTTCGTTGATGGCCTCTTTGATGGTGTCCATGTACTTGCCGAGGTATTCCTCCGCGGCGGCGGTGGCGTCGTCATCACTGAGAGTCAGGGTGAACGAAGAACCGCTCGGCAGAGCCGCGATTTCATCGAATTGCTGTTTGAGTTTTTCTACGGTTTGAGCTGACACTGTATTCCATCCTAACATTAAGGCGAAAATTACGCCAAGTATTGGTAAAATGATAGTATGTGATTTGATGTTCTGCATATTTCCCTCCATGGATAATATACGAGCGAAAATCCGGGAAAGTTTCAACGCGGACCTCCGCTGAGGAAAATTATAGCACGATACGATGGAAGAGACGAATAATCATACACAAGAAACCATGACCGCGTTGGAAGCCGTGCTGTTCGCGGCGGCCGCGCCGGTGAGCTATTCCCGGCTGTCGGAGACGATGGGATTGAAGCCGAACGTCATCCACGAGATGTGCGTGAAGCTCGCGCGGGACTATGAGAAGCGCGGCAGCGGCATCCGTATGCAGTTCACGGATTCCGGCGTGCAGCTGACCACCGCCCCGGAAGCGTCCTCCGCGGTGGAGACTTTCCTTGGTTTGGAATCCAACCAGAAGCTCAGCCGCGCGGCGCTTGAGACGCTGACGATCATCGCGTACCGCCAGCCGATCTCCCGTCCCGCGGTGGACAGCATCCGCGGCGTGAGCAGCGATTACATCCTGCGGGGCCTGCTCTCCCGCGGCTTGATTGAGGAAGTCGGGCGCGCGGAGACGGTTGGCCGTCCTATTCTTTACGGCACAACGCAGGATTTTCTGTTATACTTCGGATTTGCGTCCATCGACGACCTGCCTCCCTTCGAGGCGCGGGTGATCGGGGACGATGACGAAGATGAAGGTGAAATCAGCATTCTGAAGGAGTGAGTGAAAAAAATGGAAGAAAGACTGCAAAAGATTTTATCCCGAGCGGGATTCGGTTCCCGCCGCGCGTGTGAAGAGCTGATCGTAACCGGGCGTGTTGAAGTGAACGGCAAGGCCGTCGAGCTGGGCACCAAAGTGGACCCCGCGAAGGACACCATCCGCGTGGACGGCTCCGTGCTGGATTACCACGAACCGGAAAAGATTTATTACATGGTGAACAAACCGCGCTTTGTTCTCTCCGACCGCGACCGCACGGATCCGCGCCGAACGGTGTTCTCCCTGGTGGAGGATTCCGAAGGCTTGTTCGTCGTCGGGCGTCTGGACTTCGAGAGTGAAGGGCTGATGCTGCTGACGAACGACGGCGCGCTCGCGAATAAGCTCTCCCATCCCCGCTACGGCAAGGAGAAGGAATATCAGGTCCTCGTCGCGAAGCGTCCGGATGAGAAGCAGCTCAAGGCCTGGCGCCACGGCGTCGTGCTGGATGACGGCACCCATACCGCCCCGGCGCAGGTGAACGTCAGCGGCGTCTCCGGCAAGGGCGCGTGGCTGCGCGTTGTCCTGACCGAAGGGCGCAAACGCGAGATCCGCGAGGTCTGCAAGACGATCGGTCTGCCGGTCGTGCGCCTCGTCCGCGTCCGCATCGGGACGCTGGAACTCGGCGACCTGAAGACGGGCGAATCCCGTCTGCTGAACGAGACCGAGATCCGCGCCCTGCGTACGCTGACCTCCGGCAATCCCCGCGCCGCCAAACAGGCTGCCGCCATCGCGCGGACCGCTCCGAAGCGTGCTCCGAAGAAATACGATAAGACGGAAGGGAAGGAAAGCGCCGATGGGAAGGCTTCCTACGGTGAGAAGAAGTCCGGCGAAAAGAAATCCGGCGGGAACAGCTTCGGCCGCAAGAACCGCGACGGCGCCCCGACCTTCAAGCGTTCCTATGAGCAGAAGCCGCTGCATAAAGTCAGCCGTTCCGACCGCAAGAACAGCAGCCTGAAGCGCGCGCCCAAAAAGAAGGTGATGTAATCCGCGAAATGTGGGTTATAATGGAGCTATAGCATCCGGCGTGCCGGAAGAGGGAGAATAAGATTATGAAACTTACGATGGTCATTCCGACTTATAACGAAGCAGAAAACCTTCCGAAGCTCGTCAAGGAAGTTCTGGCTCTGCCCTTGGAAGATGTCAATATTCTCGTCGTGGACGACAACAGCCCCGACGGCACCGGTGAAATTGCCGACAAGCTGAAGGAAGAATACAACGGCCGCGTGCACTGCCTGCACCGCGCCGGCAAGCAGGGCCTCGGCACCGCTTACAAACAGGGTTTCGCGATGGCCATTGAGGAAGGCGCCGATTACGTCGGACAGATGGACGCGGACTTCTCTCACCCGATCGACAAGATCCCGGAAATGGCTTCCAAACTGGATGAAGGCGCGGACCTCGTCATCGGCTCCCGCTACGTCAAGGGCGGCAGCCTGGATGAGAAATGGCCGTTCTACCGCAAATGGCTCTCCGGCTTCGGCAACTTCTACGCCAAGACGATCCTCGGCCTGCCCAATAAGGACGTGACCGGCGGTTTCAAGATCTGGAAGAAAGAGACGCTGCAGGCCATGCCGCTGGAACGCGTTCAGGCCAAGGGGTACCTCTTCCAGGTGGAGATGAATTACATCGCCTCCCGTCTGGGGTTCAAGATCGTCGAAGTGCCGATCTACTTCCAGGAACGCACGATGGGCACCTCCAAGATGAGCCTCGGCATCTCCGCCGAAGCCGCCATCAAAACCTGGGGCATCCGCTC
>CAVCBG010000042.1:0-8354 GCA_963600285.1 Anaerovoracaceae bacterium | reverse complement strand
ATTCCTTATATATAGATATGCGTCGGTTGTGGATTGGTGACAAAACATACATTGCATTTTTCCGTGAATTCGAGTATCATATAAGTGTGCGATATTGGTTTCGCGCGAATGGTAGTTCCCTTCCCGCCGCGGATATACAGCGGCGATCAACAGGAGATAATATGGCAAAAAGAGTGTATTTTAATGATGTAACCCTCCGAGACGGTCATCAGAGCTGCGCCGCGACCCGAATGACCACGGAGCAGTGTATGCGCGTTCTGCCGATCATCAAAGATGCCGGCTACAACATGTTCGAGCTTTGGGGCGGTGCCACGCTGGATTCCGCCATCCGCTTCACCCGCGATGACCCGTGGGAACGCTTGGAAAAGTTCCGCGACTGCCTGGGCGGCGGCGAGAAGATCCAGTCCCTGCTCCGCGGTCAGAACCTGTTCGCCTACAACCCGTATCCGGATGATGTCCTCTGCGCTTTCATTCGCCAGAGCATCGAGTCCGGTTCCGGCAACATGCGCATTTTCGACGCCCTGAACGACGTCCGCAACCTGCGCATGGCCATCATCGCCACCAAGGCGTACGGCGGCAAGGTCGAAGCGACCATGTCCTACACGACCAGCCCGGTCCACACCACCGAATATTTCATCAACTACGCCAAGACCCTCGAGAACGAAGGCGTTGACCGCATCGCCATCAAGGATATGGCCGGCCTGCTGCATCCGAAGGATGCCGCCGTCCTCTTCCCGGCTCTGAAGAAAGAGCTGAATGTCCCGATCGTCCTGCACAGCCATTCCACGACCGGCGTCTCCATCGTCAACCTTGCCCTCGCGATGAAGTACGGCATTGACGCGATGGATACCTCCATTTCCCCGTTCGCGGGCGGTCCGTCCCACTCCCCGATTGAAGTCATGGCCATCGTCGCCGAAGAAATGGGCTTCGATCACGGTTTGGACAAGGAAGCCATCTCCCGCGCTCAGGACGAGCTGCGTGTGATCTTCGAGGAACTCAAGGACTCCATCCCGTCCTTCGGCAAGTTCCGCCGCAAGCCGGTCCGCTTCGAAGACGTTCCGCGCGCCAAGGTTGCCGAGATGGTCAACGCCATCGAGAAGGACGACCTCGACACCGCGATCAAGATCAGCCGCGACATCATGTCCGAGCTGGATTACCCGGGCTACGATGACCGCATCTTCGAAAGCCAGATCCCGGGCGGTATGCTCTCCAACCTGCAGAAGCAGCTGAAGGGCATGGGCGTCCCCGACAACATGCTCGACGACGTCATGAAGGAAATCCCGGTCGTCCGTGCCGACGTCGGTTACGTTCCGCTCGTCACCCCGACCTCCCAGATCGTCGGTACGCAGGCTGCCTACAACGTCATGACCGGCGCCCGCTACTCCTTCTGCTCCAACGAATTCCGCATGATCCTCCTCGGCGAGTTCGGTAAGACCCCGGCTCCCGTCAACCAGGAAGTCCTGCACCAGGTCTGCGGCGACGATCCCGAGATCAAGAAGTACCGCCCTGCTTCCTACCTGATGCCGGGTCTGGAAGACGTCGAAGATCTGCCGTTCGTCAAGAACAACAAGGACCTGCTCCTGCACAAGGTCTTCGGTCCGGCCGCGGATGAATATCTGCAGCTGAAGTACAACAAATAAAGCATTTTGACCCAAACGGACGGCTTCGGCCGTCCGTTTTTTCGTTCCCGTATAATAAACCCTGTGTTTTAACGCGAATTTGGGATAAAATTCTATCATCTATCCTTACGAATTATCGGAGAAATGAAATGGTTGAGATCCGCTTAGTCGATTGCGATAACAAAAAACAGGTGAAAGAGTTCGTGCAGTTCCATTATGACCTCTACAAAGGCGACCCGAATTGGGTTCCGCCGTTCCGTGGGGACGTGGAAGTGATGCTGAACAAGAAGAAGCACCCTTACTATGAACATTCCGAGGCGGATTTCTTCACCGCTTGGAAGGACGGCAAGATGGTGGGCCGCATTGCCGTGCTGAACAACCGAAAGTACAACGAGTATCATCACGAGAACGGCTCCGACATCTTCCTCTTCGACTCCATTGACGATCAGGAAGTGGCGAACGCCCTCTTCGACAAAGCCGCCGAATGGTCCCGTGAACGCGGGCTCGACAAGATGATGGGCCCGAAGGGCTTCGGCCTGTTTGACGGCTACGGCGTTCTGGTTGAGGGCTTCGACGTCCGCCAGGTGATGAACATGTCCTGCTACAACTATCCGTATTATCAGAAGCTGTACGAGACCTACGGCTGGACCCGCATCAACGAGTTCGTCTCCATGTCTTTCAATGTCGATGAATTCAACCTCCCGGAGAAGGCGTACAAGGTCGCGGATATCGTCAAGAAGCGCGGTACGATCAAGATGAAGGTCTACAAGAGCCGCAAAGACATCATGGACGACGCGCATAACATCGCCGCGATGTATTTCAAGTCCTTCCAGGACAACTGGGAATATTTCCCGATGAGCGATTCCGAATTCGATTTCTTCGTTGAGAATGTATTGAAGATGGTCGACCCGAAACTGATCCGCATCCTCGCCAACGATGACAACGAACCGATCGGTCTGCTGGTGAACTTCCCGGACCTCTCCGCCGCCATGCAGCGCCACCACGGCACGCTGACCCCGGCGCTGATCATTGATCTGCTGCTGGAGATGAAGAAGGCCGATAACGCCTGCCTGAACGGCATCGGCGTTCTGCCCGAATACCACAAGCGCGGCGGCACGGCCCTGCTTTACACCGAGATGAAGGAAGTCTTCAATCAGAATCCGCAGTTCAAGACGGTTGAGTGCGTGCAGATGGCTGACTCCGCCGCCCAGATCCGTCAGGAAATGGAAAACCTCGGTCTGAAGATCAATAAGCGTCATCGCGTTTATCAGGTGAGTATCTAAGCGGGAAAATGAATCACTCTCCGCTTCGCAAATTATTCGCGTTCCGCCCTTCAATGCTTGCCGGGGGCATCATTCTGGGTGTGATCCTGATCGCGGCGAACATCTTCTTCGCCGCGAAAACAGATTACGGGAGCAGCTTTTACAGCTACTGGCTCTCGGGACGTGTATTGCTCGCGCAGGGTGAAAACCCGTATGATGACGCGCTCGTCGAACAGGTTCGGAATAAGTACCCGGACGATCCGAACCTGAGCGGGTTCTCGCTTCCGCTTTACGCGGTGCTGCCGGTGATTCCCTTCGCCTTTATTGATAATTTCAAGACCGCGCTGATCCTTTGGCGTCTGCTTTTGCAGGCCGCGTTGATCTACGCCGGGATCAAGCTGATTCCCGCCTTTCGAATCACGAACAAATTGACGCCCCACGCGGTCTGCGTAACGCTGATGATGGCCTGTTATTACGGCGTCATCGCGTTGATCGAAGGGGAGATTTCGATCCTCGCGATCACCTTCATGCTGATCGCGATATCCGCTATGCAGGATGATGAATATGAGCTGGCGGGCATTATGCTCGCCTTCTGCACGATTAAGCCCAGCCTGACCCTGCTGCCGGTGCTGTGGATCCTCATCTGGTGCCTGAATAACGGACGCGGAACGGTCGCGGCGTGGTTCGGGGCGGTGCTGGCGCTGCTCTTCCTGGTCGGGATGCTGTTCCAGACGAATTGGTACGTGCCGTACCTCCGCTCGATGCTGTACTACCTGAAGCATCTCAATCCCAACAACCTTTCACACATCTTTGAGAGCTGGCAGCCGGAGTTGGGCGGCCGTATCGGCTGGGCCGTGTCCGGCGTGCTGCTGGTGATCTTGATCGTCGAATGGATCCTCAACGTGAAGGGCAGCCGCGAAGCGATGGAATGGGTCCTCGCGCTGACGCTCTCGGTCGGCTTCCTCGTCGGCATCCCGAACCTCGGCAAGCATCTCTATATCCTGTGGATCCCGGCGGTCTACACGATGGATAAAATGGTGCTGCGCTGGGAGCGGAAGGGGCAGATTTACTGCCTCGCGCTGGCGCTGCTGGCGTTCGTCTTCCCGTGGATATCGCATCTGACGATCTTCTCATTCCTGAACCCGATCGAAAACCTGAACTTCGTCCTGCCCTTCATCGTGTTCCTGCTGCTGTATTGGAACCGGTGGTGGATCATTGACACCTATGTTGACGAATATTGATGGAAAAGAGCTTATGAAAAAATCTTTTATCTTTGTTCTTTCTTTGATTTTCTTACTGCAGGGAGCTGTGTGCGCGCAGGATGAACCCGAAGCCTACCGCCGGGTCTACGCGCTGACCGCTCCTTACATGACTGTGACCGACGATGTGAGCTTCGACGAGCTCTCCTGCTTCTGGAAGGGCGAATGCGACTCCATCGCGGACGGCGTTGACCGTGTGCTCGCCTCCGAACAGGTGATCGAGGACCTGACCGCCGCGTTCGGTTCGGAACCGGATCTGAATCACATCACCACCGAACCCTACGACCCGGAAACCTCCTGGAGCCTGATCCCCTTCGAGGAGATCGGCCCGCAGCGCAAGGTCATCACCCTCGACGGTCTCAACATCCTCTCCAACCAATTCGATCCCGACACCTGGCCGCTGACGGCTGTTTTCGGCGCGGATGAGAACACCGACGTGACCGCGCTTCCCGTACAGAACCGCGACGCCTCCAAACTGACGACCGTCGTTCTGACCGGTGTGACCGCGATGGTCCGTTCGACCGCGCAGTACATGGATCTCGACCCGCTCTACCCGGCGTCCCTGATCCGCGAACCGCTGATCGAGGCGGACATCCTTCATGTCAACAACGAAGTCCCCTTCGCCGAAGTCTGCAGCGAGACCCAGGCGGATTTAGACGCCCTGCGTTTCTGCAGCAAGCCGGCGTACATGGCGCTGCTGGATGACATCGGCGTGGACGTTCTGGAGCTGGACGGCGATCATTTCCAGGATTTCGGCGACGAGGCGGTTGAATTCACACTGGATATGTATGACGACGCCGGCATCCCTTACTACGGCGGCGGTCATAACAAAACCGAAGCGCAGCAGCCGTTGATCATCAGCCACAACGGCAATACCTTCGCCTTCCTCGGCTGCAACGGCAAGGAGATCGGCTACGCGGCCGCGTCCGACACCCGCCCGGGCGCCGTTCACTGCGACATTGACCTGATGGTGGAGCAGATCAAGGAGCTCCGCGAGCAGGGCATTATCCCGATCGTCACCTTCCAGCACGTGGAAGTCTATCAGGAAAAACCGGTGGACGACATGCGCTCCGACTTCGAGCGCGTGCATGACGCCGGAGCTGTCATTGTCAGCGGCAGCCAATCCCACATCCCGATGGAGTTCGACGTCTATCCCGACAGCTTCGTGCACTTCGGCCTCGGCAACCTCTTCTTCGACCAGGCCTTCTATCTGGACGAGACCGCGGAGGCCTTCATCGACCGCCACGTCTTCTATGACGGCAAATACATCAATACCGAGCTGCTGACGATCCGCTTCACGAACTGCGCCCTCAGCCATTACATGGAGCCCGACGACCGCGCGCAGCTTCTCAGCCGCATTTTCAAAGTTTCCGAGATTCGGGGAAATTGACATGACCGAAACCAACGACCCTTCTTATTTCAAGAGCCGCAGTCTCGAGGAATGGAAAGCTTCCCGCAAGGACGCCCCGGAGTACATCGAGCAGGCGAAGAAGCTTCTGCCGCTCATTCGGGACGGCGCGGACGTCTTCGAGACGATCCGCAAGAACCCGGTCCCCGGGAAAGACAATGTCTCGAAATATTCCCTCGTCACCGCCTATCATCAGATGGTAGCGGCGGGCGAGCTTGAGGAAGACCCCGCGCTGCTGGCGAAGATCCGCATGAAGCCGGGCCGCACGCTCAGCGGCGTGACCACGGTAACCGTGCTGACCGCGCCCTGGCCCTGCCCGGGGAACTGCATCTTCTGCCCGACCGACGAGCGCATGCCGAAGAGCTATCTGCCGGATGAACCCGGCGCCGCGCGCGCGTTCCAGAACAATTTCGACCCCTATCTCCAGGTCTCGACGCGCATCAACGCTTACGAAGCCGTCGGCCACCCGACCGAGAAGATCGAGCTGCTGATCCTCGGCGGTTCGTGGACGAGCTACGAGTGGGAATATCAGCAGTGGTTCATCCGCCGCTGTTTTGACGCCATGAACGGCAAAGATTCCGAGACGCTTGAAGAAGCTCAGCTCCTGAATGAAACCGCCGAACACCGCAACGTCGGCCTGGTCATTGAGACCCGCCCCGACCTGCTCGACGCGGAGACGCTGCTCCGCCTTCGCAAGCTGGGCGTGACGAAGATGCAGCTCGGCATTCAATCCCTGAACGACGAGATCCTGCGCAAGAACCGGCGGAACCTCTCCGTGAAGGACGCGCTGGAGAAAGTCGCCCTCGCCCGCGCCGCCGGGTTCAAGATCGTCCTGCACTGGATGCCGAACCTGCTCGGCGCGACACCGGAGAGCGACGTTGAAGACTTCGCCCGCCTGTGGATGACGCCCGAGGAAGGGTACGGCTTCTGCCCGGATGAGCTCAAGATTTACCCGACGCAGCTGCTTCGCGGGACGGATCTTTATACCGAATGGGAAGAGGGACGGTACGAGCCTTACGACCTCGAGACGCTCACGAAGCTGCTTGCCGAGATCAAGCCGACCATCCCGCCGTACTGCCGCGTCAACCGCGTCATCCGCGATATCCCGGCGCATCATGTCGTGGCCGGCAACACCCGTTCATCCCTGCGCATGGATATCAAATCCATCATGGAAGCGAACGGCACCCGCTGCCGCTGCATCCGCTGCCGTGAGATCCGCGGGCAGCAGGTTTCGCCCGACGAACTGAGCATTCAGGATTATCAATACCGCGCCGCCTATGCCGACGAACATTTTCTGCAGTACGTCACCGAGGACGACCGGCTGGCGGGCTACCTTCGCCTGTCCATCCCGGATCATCCCGAGAACGCGCCGATCGCGGACCTCGTCGACTGTGCCTTGATCCGTGAGGTGCATATCTACGGACAGAGCCTCCCGGTCGGGATTGAACAGCAGGGCGCCGCGCAGCATATCGGTCTGGGCAGCCGCCTGATTGAAGAGGCCTGCCGAATCGCCGGCGAGCTCGGCTTCAAACGCCTGGCCGTCATTGCCGCCATCGGCACCCGCCGTTATTATGAGTCCCGGGGCTTCTACCGCGGGGAACATTACCTTCTCAAAGATATTTGATCAAAAGGAGCCGATCGATGAAGAAACTGATTCCTTTCCTTTGTGCTTTATTCGCGCTGTTGAACAGCACCGCCGTCATGGCGCAGGAGAATGTCCGCGTCCAATGCGGCAATTTCACGATGAATGTGCCGTCTTCGAATGTGGAGTGCTGGCAGGTGGATGACAACGTCGCCGTGAGCGAGACCGCGACCGCGCAGGAGATTGCCTCCGCGCAGGTGGCGAATATGGCAATCTACCTCGCCGATTACGCGGACACGACGACCGTCATTTCTCCGCAGATCACGTTTTACAAGATCGACGATCTGAGCAAGACCTCGCTGGACTTACTGGATATTTCCACGGCGCTTTCCGACATGATGAACAATATCAATTCGGGCTACACGACGCTGGAGAATGTCTACACCGAGACGCCGTTCCTGCCGTATCAGGTGAACGACCGCCTGGTGACGATCCTGCCGAAACTGCTGACCTTCGAGGGCGGCTCCGGCATCCGCTACGTCACGACTTGGCAGGACGCGATCTTCGCCGACGACTCCATGATGAACCTGTATTACACCTTCCAGGGCATCAGCAGCGACGGACAGTATTACATCAGCGCGGTGTTCCCGTTGAAGAGCGCCTCCCTGAACGGACAGCTGACGGCCGATGTTGACTGGAACAGCGTCGACGGCAGCGACTTCGAGCCGCTTCTTGAAAATATGGATTACTATATCGGTTCGCTGGTCATTGAGTAATGGCGGTCCTTTTTACGGTCATCCTCGCCCTGCCGCTGATCCTGTGGAGCCGCGGAAAACATTCGCCGAAGGGCTCAACCCTGACGGTGCTGCTTGTCTCCGCCTTCCTCATCGCGGCGGGAATTTCCCGCGTGCTTGAGACCGACTCCGGCAACATCCTCATCCACGACATCGACCTCGAGAGCTATCAGAGCTTTTTCTACGGCGGAAGGCTTTACCGTCCGCTGCAGGCGGGGTCCATGAATCAGCGCCCCGGCGTCCTCATCGTCATCGGGGACGTCGGCGACCGTTACACCGCGGATCAGGCGGCGATGGAGCTCGCGAAACGCGGCTTCGTCGTTCTCTCCGTGGAGGATTTCGGGCAGGGCAAGACCGAGACGGAACCGGATTTTTACACGGAAAACGTCGTGGACGCGGGCTACGCGTTCCTCATTTCCCGCTCGTTTAC
>CAVCBG010000041.1:0-8517 GCA_963600285.1 Anaerovoracaceae bacterium | reverse complement strand
TGATCCGACGCAAGGAGATCCTCGCCGTGCGGTGTGAAGACGTTGTCGTCGGCTACCTTCGCCTGGAACAGGATGAAGCCGTCAACCGTCTCGTGCTCAAGACAGCGGGGATTGACCCCGCCTATCGCCGCAAGGGGATCGGCTCCGTCCTGCTGGACCGCGTCGAGGAGATCGCGCTCCACAACGGCATTCACAACCTCGTCGCCATGGTTCAGGCGAAGAATGACCCCGCGATCCGCTTCCTGACCGGGCACGGTTTCGTTTTCTGCGGTTATCAGGAATTCTATTTCAGGAATATGGAGATCGGATTGTTCTTCTCGAAACATATCCGGTAAAGGTCTGCCATGACGTACATTATTCCTGTTCTTCGCACGCTCAGTGAGGTCCTGACAGCGGCGGTCGCGATGACCGCGTTTTCCATGCTGCTGTTTTCCCTGCAGTTCGTCCGCCGCAAAAGAGTCCTCGCCTGGACCTCCGTTCCCCTTTTCATCTGCATCGTTCTCATTTACAGCGCCGACGCTTTGGAAACCGTCGCGGTGGGCGGCGAAGCGCATCTGCTGTGGGAGAAGCTCCAATGGACGGGCTTGATCTTCCTGCCGTCGCTGGCGCTCTTTTTCACCTCTCCGCTGCCGGGAATGACCGGACGTCCGGTCGGGCGCCTCGGCAAGTGCTTCGTCGGCGCGTCGCTGCTCGGCTCCGTGTATTTCACCGTCCGCCTGTGGCAGGATAAGCTCTTCGCCGGCATGCGGACCATCACCAACGTCGGCACGACGATGATCCATTCCTCCGAGACGGTGTATTTCTGGATCTTCTGCGTCTTCTCCCTGGCGGTGATGTTCGAATTCCTGAACGTCGCCTTCCTGCGCACCAAAACGCACGCCAGCCGCAGACGAATGCTCTACTTGATCCTCGGCGTCGCCGGGGTCTTGGCGGGCTCGTTCCCGCTGCTGCTCTTCGGCTCCGGCCTGCTCATCTCGCAGCACCCCGTCGTCTTCTGGACGCTTTCGGTCATCGGCAACGCGCTCGTGACCGCGATGGTGCTGCTGCTCGCGTACTCCGTCACGAACTTCTCCGTCCCTTGGTCGGACCGCCTCTCCCGCCTGCGCATGCTCGAATGGATCCTGCGCGGACCGGTGACGGCATCCCTGACATTGTGGATCGTCACCATGATCAACCGCACCTCGGACACGCTCGGTCTGCGCGTGGCGGGGCTGAACACCTTCGCGACGGTGTTCGCGATCATCGTTTTGGAATATCTGGCGGGGCTCGCGATGCCTTTCATTGAGCGCAGCAGCCTCGTGGGTCTCGGCAAAGAGGACTACGCCATCTTCCGCGACTTCCAGGGGATGATGGTCTTCAAACCGGAGCTGGAAACCTTCCTCGAGGCGCTGACCGGCGCCCTCTGCGACCGCTTCCAGGCGCGGAACGGCTTCTTCGCCGTGATGGATGAGTCCGGCAAGGTCGACTCCATGATCGCCGCCGGCGGTTCGGAACAGATCCCCGAAAACCTGCTGGCCTCCCTGCCGGCGTACTTCTCCGAGAACGGAGACGAACCCTACCGCGAGGAGCCGTGGGTGATCTTCCCCGTCATCTCCCGCGCGCATGAGACCGCCGTCTTCCTCGGCGTGCTGGGGCTCTCCGATCCCTCCGCGACCTTGGAGACCGAGAACGGCCGCGCGACCCTCGAGGACGCGCTGAGCAACGCCCGCACGGTGCTCCGACAGCGCCGTTACCTGACCACCGCTTTCCAGGTCCTCCGCGGCAGCACCGCGTCCGACGTGAAGAACTCCTTCCGCAGCGGCTCCGTGCTGAACGATCAATCCCTGTTGACGGACGACAGCGAGGTTGAAAATGTCACCGCCTGGACGAAGGACGCCCTCTCCCATTATTGGGGCGGGCCGCGCCTCTCCGACAGCCCGCTGCTGGAGCTGGAAGTCGTGAAGTCCACCGCGGAAGAAATGAACGATACGCCGACGAACGCGCTGCGCTCGGTGCTGAAGAAAGCGCTTGAGAAGCTGCGCCCCGAAGGCGAACGCGCCTATAACGGCGAGTGGACGCTGTATAATATCATCGACCTGAAATTCTTCGAGAAAGAGAAGGTCAAGGATATCGTCCGTCGGCTCGCGATGTCCGAAGCGGATTTCTACCGCAAGCAGAAAGTCGCCGTCGAGGCGATGGCGAAGGAGATCATCCGCATGGAGCAGGAACGCCATGGCTGAGGACAAATCCGCCCGCGTTGAGCCCGAACTCGCGCTCTACAGCCGCGGACGCGCGCCCGATATTATTGCCGTGGTGCTGATCCTGACCGGGACGCTGGTCTCCGTCGGGTATTTCAGCAGCAACCCCGGGCAGCTCGTCCGTCCCTTCTGCCTGCTGATGAAGGCCTGGTTCGGCTCCATGGCGGTGGCGCTCTCGATCCTGACCGTGGTCCTCGGCATCGCGATTTTATTGATGCGCTGGGTGCTTCCGAAAGTGCGGATGAGCATCCCCAAGCGCGTGATCTACCTGCTTTGTATTCTCATCGTGATCATTGACGTGCTGCTGCTCTGCGCGTACTACGGCGGCGAGGCTGCCGGCGGAAGCGCGGGGATGGGCTTGGCGCGGCTGCTCTGCGGGAGCCAGCCGCCGATGCTCTTCGCCTTTGAAGTCTGGGTGACGCTGATCATCGCGGTGTGCATCCTCGCGGGCGGTCTGAACTGGGGGCCGAAGCTCTTCCGTGAACTCGGCGGTGAGATCAAAGGCGCCGTCACGACCGCGCGGAACGCCGAGCGGAATGCCCGCCGTCCCAAGGAAACCGATCCCGGTTTCGACTGGAAGACGGAATACAAAGCGGAGTCAAAACAAAATCAACAGCGGGAGAACGCTTCCGCTGAATCCGAAGCGGAAACGGACCCGGTCGCCGAGCCCGTGATCCCGCCGAAAAGAGTGATGAACATGTCTGAAATCTTCAAATCAATGGAAAACCCGATCCCCGAGATCCAACCCGAACGGACGGAGCAGCGTACATCGCAGACCGGCTCCTCCGCGGGAGGTTCGCGCCGGCTGAATAACCTGCCGCCGCTGAACCTGTTGGACACGGAGCTGGGTTTTTACGGACAGAACGAGGATCATCAGGAGTTTATTCAGCGCATCGAAGAGGCCATGGCCGAGTTCGGCGCGCCCGTGAAGGTGATCGGCTGTTCGGTCGGTCCGTCTGTCGTTCAATATCAGGTCGTCCCCGGCCAGATGGCGAAGGAAGGCAAAGTCTCCGCGAAGAACATCCGCGTGAATCAGGTGGCGCAGTGCGAACGCGACCTCGCGGTCAGCCTCGGCGTCAGCAATCTCTCCATTCAGGCGCCGGTGCCGGGCGAATCCTACATCGGCATCGACATCCCGAACCCGAACGCCATGAAAGTCCGCCTGCGTCCGCTGCTGGAGAGCCCGGAGTTCACCCGCAAGCCCTCGCCGCTGAATGTCGCGCTCGGCCGTGACATCACCGGCGACCCGGTGGTGGTGAACCTCGAGAATATGCCGCATCTGCTGGTAGCCGGTACCACGAACTCCGGTAAATCCATCTGCCTGCGGGCGATGGCGGTCTGCCTTGCCATGAACAACACGCCGGATCAGCTGCGTTTCGTGATGATCGACCCGAAGCGCGTCGAGTTCTACCGCTTCAACGGGCTGCCGCATCTGCTCGGCAAGGTCGAGACGGAGTACGAACGTTCCATCGCGGTCCTCGAATGGGCCGTCCAGGAGATGAAAAGCCGTTACCAATTGTTTGAAACTGTCGGCGCGCGCAAACTATCCGTTTATAATAAGTATGCCGAAGCGCACGGACAGAAGCCGCTGCCGTACATCGTGATCATCATCGATGAAATGGCGGAGATCATGAAAGGCGCCGACAAGCAGGGCCAAGTCTGCATTGATAAGCTCGCCTCCCTCGCCCGCGCCACCGGTATGCACCTGGTCGTCGCGACCCAGCGTCCGGATACGACCATCGTCACCGGTAAGATCAAGACGAACATCCCCGCCCGTATCGCGCTGAATGTCGCCTCCGCTGTGGACTCCCGCGTCATCATGGGCAAGCAGGGCGCGGAGAAGCTGCTCGGCCGCGGTGATATGTACTTCATCGACCCGACGCTGAACGTCCCGATGCGCGTGCAGGGCGCGCTGCTGACGGATAACGAGATCGAGAAGGTCGTGAATATCTGGAAGAAGCTCGCGCCGAAGCCGACCGGCGAGACCGCTCCGTGGGAAGAGATTCTCGAGGAGGGGAAGCAGAACGAGATGAACAAGGACGAGAAGAAGCTCAAGGACGCCATCCGTCTCGTCTGCAGGACCAAGAAGGCCAGCTCGGCGTACATCTCCGGCAAGCTGAACGTCAGCTTCCCGACCGCGTCCCGCTTGCTGAACCGGATGGAAGAGATGGGCGTCGTCGGCCCGATGCAGCTGGGCGGCAAGGCCCGCGAAGTTTTATGGGATGAATCCGAGGCGGAAGAGTTCGCCGCGAGTTTGAAAAATAACAAAAATATCAACTTTGAAGATGATGAAGGAGATTTCGGTTTCGATGAGTGAAGAAAAACGTAAAGTCACATTTACCGAAAAAATGCGCGTATGGTTCAAGTGGTTCGCCGATGGCGCGGCGGACTTCTTGCTGAAACTCGGTCTGACTGCCAACACGGTCACGATCATCGGCTGTCTCGGCCATATCATTGCCGCCTATTTCGCGGCCAAAGGCAAATTCTGGGTTGCCGGTCTGCTGCTGATCCTCTTCGCGGTCTTCGACTTCATTGACGGCACCATGGCCCGCAAGGCCACCGGCGGCACCGGCACGAAGTTCGGCGCGGTCCTGGATTCCACCACGGACCGCTACGCGGAGTTCATGATCTTCGGCGCCATCCTTTACTATTTCGCCGCGCATCAGCAGCTCATTTGGGTCGTCATCAGCGTCGCCGCGATGGCGGGTTCCGCTCTGGTTCCTTACACCCGCGCGAAGGGTGAGATTTACGGACTGGATATGCGCCTCGGCATCATGTCCCGTCTGGAACGCTACATCGTCCTCGTGCTCTCCCTGCTGATCGGCTGGCCGCAGATCGCCGTGGCGATGGTCGCTGTTTTCGGCAATATCACCGCCATTCAGCGCCTGCTGCACATGAAGAAGAATCTGGACAAATAACATGCGTCTGCTGCGTGAAGGGATCGTCATCGGTCCGCTGTTCTTTCACTTTTACGGGCTGATCATCGTCATCGGCATCCTCGTCGGCCTTTATGCCGCGTCCCTCTGCGGGAAGAAGCGCGGGCTGAAGAAGGACATTTATTGGGACATGCTCCCGTGGATGCTGATCCTCGGCATCATCGGCGCGCGCCTTTGGCATGTGCTGCTGCCGTCCAAGTCCTCCGGGATCTCGTTTGAGTGGTATCTTCAGCACCCGGCGAAGATCCTCGCCGTCTGGGAAGGCGGCTTGGGCATTCCCGGCGCCGTGATCGGCGGCGTGTTCGGCGTGTGGCTTTACTGCCGGAAGTATAAGGTCCCCTTCATCGACCTCGTGGACACCATCGGCGTCGGCCTCCCGCTCGGGCAGGCCATCGGCCGCTGGGGGAACTACGTCAATCAGGAGCTTTACGGCAAGCCGTCGACGCTGCCGTGGGCGATCACGATTGACGCCGCGCACCGCCCCGCGGGATACGAGAACATCGCGACCTATCATCCGCTGTTCCTGTATGAGTCGATTTACAACCTGATCGTCTTCGCCATCCTGTGGAAGATCGATCATTCGAAGAAAATTCATCTGAAGCCCGGCAGCGTCTTCCTGCTGTACCTCGTCCTCTATCCGGTCGGGCGCTTCTTCCTTGAGTTCCTGCGCCTCGATACCGTTCAGATGGGCGGGCTCAACATGAACCAGACCATTATGGGCGTCGTGGCGGTCGTTTCCGCGATCGCGTTGATCATCCGTGAAAGACGGGCAAAATGAAAATCTCGGCGAAAATCTTCGTAACCAAACCCGAAAGTTTGCGTATTAAGAATATATCGGAGGAGGGATCCAATGATTGAGCTTCCTCTGAATATTGTAAACGCGGCCTGTGACGGCGACGAAGATGCCTACGCCGAAATCGTCAACACCCTGCAGGTCCCGGTCTACAACCTTTGCTACCGAATGCTTTACAACGACGGTGAAGCGGAAGAAGCCGCCCAGGAGTCATTCTGGCGCGCTTGGAGCGCGATTGAGAAATACGACCGCGCCCGTCCCTTCAGTACGTGGATCATGTCGATCGCGGCGCATTACTGCATTGACAGGAAGCGCAAGAAGCAGGTGGATAAGGTTGAGATCACGGAGGAGATGGAGGAGCTGCTCCCCGACAGTACGCCGAACCCCGAACACGAGGTCGTCCGTCTGGAACGGGAGGCGCAGGTCCACCGCATCCTCAACGGATTGAATGAAGTCGACCGGGCGATGGTGATCATGGCGTATTGGAATGAGATGAGTATGAAGGACATCGCGGAAGCGGTGAACATGACCGAAAGCGCGGTCAAAAGCAGGCTCTTCCGAATTCGCAAGCAAGTCGCGGAAAAATGGATTGACTGAGGTGATTGCCATGAATGACCAAACAGACATTGAAATGCCGGATGTGACAGGGTTCGAGAACGCCGTACGCTCCATGGGTATGGCGAAGCCCGCGCCGGGCTTTACCGACCGCTGGAAGGTATACGCCGCCGCGCGGCAGTACGAGAAAGACGCTGTGCGCCGGTTCGCGGTGAAAGCCGCGGCGGTCCTCGGCGGACTGCTCGCGCTGAGCATTGTTCTGTTTTTCGGCCTGCTTGGCAACCCGGCCGTTTCCTCAACCTATGCGGATTTCCTGTCCGAATTCGTCAGCTCAACCGCCGCTGTCGGCGGCGCGCTGCGGAACGCGCTGCAGATCTTCCGCGCGCCCGCCGCGCTCATTGCCGGCATTGTCGGCGCCTGCCTGATCGGCTTCGGCGGGTATTGGTTGATCAAAGGGATCGCGGTCAAGTCTTTGGAAAAGGAAGGAGCCGTTTCCGATGCTGAAATACATTAAAAAGATAAATATCGCTTTGATTGTTCTCCTCGCGCTCTGCGCGGGGTTTTCCGTTGTCTGCGCCCAGGGCGGGACTTATGTCGCCAACCGCGATTATGTCCTGGATAAAGGCCGGGTCCTCTCGAATGACCTCTACCTCTTCGGCGGGAACGCGGAGCTTTGTGAAGGCTCCCGCGTGGACGGCGACGTGCTCATCTTCGGCGGGAATGTCGTGATTGACGGCACCGTCAACGGCAACGTCACCGCCTTCGACGGCAACGTCAAGCTCGGGCCTGTCTCCGTTGTGAACGGCGACGTGACCTGCCTGGAAGGCGACTTGGTGCAGGCGGACAGCTCCGTCATCACCGGCGACCGCCTGACGCGCTGGACGGATGGCGACGCCGACTCCATGGCAATGTCCGCGTACGCCGGCAGTCTCGGCAACGCGGCCTCCCACGTGCTGCTGTCGCTGACAAGCTTCACCGTGATGGTGATCCGCGTTCTGCTCTTCCTGCTGCTGGCGCTGCTGATCTCGGTGGTCATGCCGAAACAGCTGAAGAAGAACTCCGCCAAGCTCCGCGCCCTGCCGTGGCAGTCATTGCTGATCGGCTTCCTCTGCGTCGTGTTCTTCGTGGGGCTGGAGCTCGCGCTCTGCGTCACCCTGGTGCTGATCCCGCTCGCGCTGCTGCTTCTGGTGGCTTTCTGGCTCTTCAGCCTGTACGGGCTGATCGTCGTCTGTCATCAGCTCGGTGCCCGCGCGGCCGATCTGCTGAAGCTGAAGTGGCCGACCGCCGCTGTGACGATCCTCGGCGCGGCCGCGCTGCGGATCGTCACCTTCGTCCTCGTTCGCCTTGTGCCCTGCCTGGGCGGCTCCGTTGAGCTCATCGCCGAGATGTTCGGCATCGGCGCGGTGGTCCTCACCCTGACGAACTGGTTCAATAACAAGAAAGCCGCCAAGACCGCGGCAGAATCATATCAAAGATCCGATCCCGCTGCCCCGATCGACGACCCCGTTGAGGAAGACGACCCGGTTGAGACTGTGGGAACAGACCAGAAGGAGTAACCCATGATCGAAGTAAAAGAAATCACCGAAATGTCTCAGAAAGTCTGCGATGCCTTCGCCCGACTGGTCCCGCAGCTCTCCTCTTCCGCGTCCATTCCGACCTACGCGGAGGTTGAAGACCTGATCAACTCCAAAGCCGGGATCGTGCTTGCCGCGACCGACACGGATGACCCGAACGCCGAGATCCTCGGCATGATGACGCTCGTCGTCTTCCGCATCCCGACCGGGATCCGCGCCTGGATCGAGGATGTCGTCGTCGACGGCAATGCCCGCGGAAAGGGCATCGGCGAGAAGCTGGTCCGCTCCGCTGTTGAACGCGCGAAGCAGGAAGGCGCGAAGACCGTCGACCTGACGTCCCGTCCCTCCCGCGAAGCCGCCAACCGTCTCTACCGCCGCTGCGGATTCGAGACCCGCGAGACGAATATCTATCGGATCAAGTT
>CAVCBG010000040.1:0-8568 GCA_963600285.1 Anaerovoracaceae bacterium | reverse complement strand
GTATTGTCCGATATTCGGAGACTTGCTTCAATCAGCGAGCGTTAAGGCCTTCCCCTGGTAGGGGAAGGGGGACCGCTTGCGGTGGATGAGGTGATGCGCCGCAAAATAGTTCTATCTGCCTCCCCAATTTCACCCGCCTCACATCATAACGCGCGGGAAAGTGGGTGAGTCTGCAAATGTCGGGCACAACAGCGGCGGCAGCGCGAAGTGCGCCGATTCGATTTCACATTTACACCAATCGTACCGCCGGGTATTGATCCAGCAATACCGCGCCGTCGGAGAGGCGGGTCGCGGTGACGGTCAGCATTTTGTTGGCGTCGATGCCGAAGGTCACGGAGAATTGGGGGACGCCGCGGGAGCAGGGGGAGGCGGCTTCCAGGAAGAGCGGGCGGCGCTCGTTCAGCCAGAATCTGCGGGCGGCGCCGCGTTCGGATTCGGTCAAGGGCATCACCCGCGCGGAGCCGTCCGTGTCGAAGAAGACTTCGCTCTCCGTCCCCGCCGTGTCCGCGCCGTCTCGCGTTTCGTAGATCGCGATGCCGAAGCGGGTTTGGCCGTCGTAGGAGGCTTTCAACGTCATCTTCGGCCCGACGTTCGCGGTCGGGAAGGCCGTCCCCCGCGGGACAATGACGCGGAAGGCGTACTGCCCGGTGCGGGGATCGAGGCTGCGGACGGCGTAGTCGTGCTGAATGAAGTCGTAGATCCGCAGTCCCGCCGCGAAGGCAGCCGCGCCGCGGGCGACAGCGCCGAGCGGTTCACCCGAGGCGGTGAGGTTCGCGCCGAAGCGGTTCTCGAGGGACTCCCGGACCGCGGGGATCAGGCAGCCCCCGCCGACAGGCAGCACGGCCGTCAGCCGTTCTTTGACGAAGCCGCGGGATTCGGCGGTCTTCAATGCCTCGCCGAGGACCTTGTCCAGCGTCTCGAACAGCCCGTTCCGGCGCATCAGCTCCGTCAGCTCCGCGCGGGTCATCCGGCAGCGGAGCGCGTCCAAGGGCGCGTCAAGCTCCGCGGTCTCCGCTTCGGAGAGCTCCATCTTCAGCCGTTCGCAGGCCAGCAGCAGCTCGCCCGAGACCGAACGGACGCGGGGATCGTTCTCCGAGAGCCCGGCGCGTTTCAATAAGTCTTCATAGATCCAGCGGTCGATCGTCATGCCGCCGATGTTGACGCCCGACTTCCCGAGCACCCGGCAGCAGCGGCCAAGCTTCTCCCCCTCTTCGGTGACGGAGACGCACACCGCCTGCAAGGTGCTGCCGCCGAAATCAAGCACCAGCAGCGCGTCGCCGGGATGAACGGACAGGCCGTACCCCGCCGCCGCGGCACTGGCTTCATCGATCAGGCGCACGCGGACGCCGGTGAAGCGGTCCAGCAGCCATTCGCTGTAATACTCGAAGGACTCCACCGGGACGCTGAGCGCCAGCTCCTCGGGGAAGCTCTCCGCCGTCGGGAAGGCGGAGGTCAGCACCGCGCGCAGGAAGTCCTCCGCCGCGCGGCGGGCGTCAATGCGCTCGTCGCCGACTTTGAGGGCATAGGGGCTGCGCAGGTTGATGTAGCGCTTCATCCAGCGGAAGAGGCCGCGGCCCTCGGCAGCCATTGCCCCGGCGAAATATCGTTCCGGGGTCTCGTATGTGATTCGTGAGGGAATGATAAAACCGCCCGGCACGGAAAGGCCCGGGACGCGGATCGTTTCCGCCTGTCCCGTCTCGTCGTTCCATACCGCGGCGGCGGTGGAGCAGCTGCCGAAATCAATGGCGGCTTTAATACTCATTGAGCGGGAGGTCGTTCAGAAGGCGCCAGACGCGGTCCAGCGCTTTCAAGGCGGACAGGTTGCGAACCGTCCAGCCGTAATTCTCAAGGTCGGAGCCCGCGAAGTTGCAGAGGGAGACATCCGAGGAAGTCGGGTGCACGTCGCCGTCTTTCAAACCGTTGTTCGGAAGGGCGGACATCGCCTTCCACAGGTTCCAGAGCGGGACGTTGAACTCCGCGGCGATCTTCGCGGTCACCTCGTTGAAGCTGCCGTCGCCCTCGAGGTCGTCCGCCTTCGTCAGCAGGATCGGGACGATCTTGCGGTCCAAGGTCTTCTGCACCAGCGAACGGAGATGCTCTTCGTATAGGTCAATATCCAGCAGCGCGTCGTTGGTGCCGAAGCCGATGAAGGCAATGGACGGCGTGAACAGACGGTATTCGCAGCTCAGCGCGGATTCGTACGGCCAGCAGACGTCATCCGTGTACCAATGATAGACATCCATGTCGTAGGCCGTGGCGCCGTTCTTGGCGGCGCGGGAGTTGCGGGAGAAGGACCATTGGAATTGCTCAATGACCTCCTGCAACTCCTCGTAAGGGCCGAGGTCGTAGCCTGTCCCCTCGCCCGAGTCAAAACAGCCGAGGAAGGACGGCATGACGGTGTTGCTGTCGCCGACTTTGCTGAAGCGGGCGGGGTCGTTCCCTTCCTCGATGCCCTCGAAATACATCGCCTTGAGCTCGGGGCTGATCGACTCCGGCAGCTCCGGCCAATTCTTCCAATCCGCGGGATCCAAAGCCGGAGCGGCGGTCGGTGCTTCCGTCGGCAATTCTTCCGTCAATACTTCCGTCGGCGTTTCCGTAGGGACGGACGTCGGCTCGGCGGTCGGCGTTGCTGTCGGTACGGAGGCGGTCTCCGTCGCGGCGGCCATCTCAGTCATGAGGACGCGAACTTCGCCGCGGCGCTGATTCGAGACAGCAATGAGTACCGCGGCGCCGATGAGCAGCGCCGCGATGATGATGACCGGGATGACGGGGAATTTCTTCTTTCTCATAAGGTCAAATGACGAGCCAGACTTCCTCAACCACAAGCCCGACGATCAGGCCGAGCAGCAGACCCGCGTACACCTGACGCGGCGTGTGGCCGATGACTTCCTTGAGCGTCGCTTCCGAAAGCGGCTGGCCCTTGAAAAGCTCCTTGAGGATCTGGTTGATGCGCTGGGCATGGATGCCGGACTGCCAGCGGACGTTGGCGGCGTCGTACATGACGATGATGGCGAAGACCGCCGCGACGGCGAAGACTTCGCTGTCAAAGCCGCGGCGCATGCCGGTGACGAGGGCCGTGGCGGTCACGAAAGAGGAGTGGGAGCTGGGCATGCCGCCCGAGGCGAAAATCTGCGAGAAATCCCATTCTTTGTTGAGCCAGTAGTTCGTGAAGGGCTTCATGAACTGCGCGAGGAACATGGCGATCAGGCCGGCGACAAGCGCGTGATTTTGAAAAATAGCACTCATATCAGAAATCGACCTCTTCCTCTTCGTCTCCGCGAAGCTCTTTGAGCTTCAGCTCGGCGTTCTCCAATGTCTTGCGGCAGGTCTCCGCGGCGGCGCGGCCTTCCTCGAAAAGCTTCAGCGCCGCGTCCAGATCGGGGGACTCGTTCTCGAGTTTGCGGACGATGGTTTCCAGCTTCTTGTATGATTCTTCAAATGTTACGGTCTTATTTTCTTCGCTCATAATCCTTTTTCCTTACTATTCCACGAGAGCGGACTTCTCGCCGTCATAGAAACGGACAGCGATGCGGTCGCCCGCGTTCAGTTCATTCGCGGAGGTGATGACGTCCTCCCCCTTCTGTACGAAGGCATAGCCTCGGCGCATCACGTTCGCCGGGTCCAGCAGCTCCAGACGCTTCGTCATGGCGGACAGCATATCGTTCCAGCGGGTCGTGTATGACTTCTCCGCGTTATCCAGGCGGGCGGTCATTTGCTCCAGCGCCCTCTTTTCGTTCTCGACTTGCTTCTCCGGGGACTTCTGCTCCAGCCGCTGCGTCAGCATGTCGAGACCCTGTTCCTTGTTATGAAGGAGGTCGTCCATGGCGTCATCCAGATCTTCTTCCAGACGGCTCAGCTTGAACAGCACCTCCTGCCGCTTCGGAACGGCATCCCCCGCCGCGGCGGTGGGCGTCAGCGAACGGTGATCGGAGACGTAATCAACCAAAGTCGTGTCAACCTCATGCCCGACGCCGGTAATGGTCGGCACCGGGGAGGCGGCAAGGGTGCGCGCGACCTGTTCGTCGTTGAAGCACCACAGGTCTTCCATGGAGCCGCCGCCGCGGGCGAGGATAATGACGTCCGGCTTGATGTCGTAGAGCTTCTTCAGCGCGGCGATAATGGAAGCCGGGGCCGCGGCGCCCTGCACGGTGGCGGGGGAGAGGATCAATTCCGCGAGCGGCCATTGATCTCTGAAAACGGTCAGCATATCCTTGAACCCCGCCGCGGAAGGCGACGAGACGATGCCGATGGTTCGCGGCATCGCGGGCAGCGGACGTTTGCGTTCCTGATCGCAGAGCCCTTCGTCGTACAGCTTGCGCTTCAGACGTTCCAACTCCTCATAAAACTTGCCGAGCCCGCGCGGACGGATGCGGTCGATATCCAGCTGATATTTCCCGCCTTTGTCATATACGGTGACAGACCCGTGCGCCTCAATCGCGGCTCCGTTCGCCAGCAGCTTCAGCATCTCGGCATTCAGTCTGCTGCGCCAGATGACCGCGCTCAACTCGAATTGGTTCTCGTCCTTCAAGGTGAAATAGCAGTGCTTGGCGGGCACCTTGTATCCGGAGATCTCCCCCGCGACCCAGCAGCCTCTGAGTTCGGGGATGGTTTCCACGGACTGCTTGACGAGGCTGTTGACCGCGGACACGGTCAGGACTTTCTCTTCTTTCGGTTCTTCGTAATCAAATAAATTCGCTTGTCTCATAAGTCTTACAGATTCTTGTAGGCGTTGACCGCCAGCTCGTCGCAGCGGTTGTTGAATTCGTTATCGGCGTGGCCTTTGACCCAGTTGAATGTCACTTCATGGATCTGCAGCAGCTGCCACAGCTCTTCCAGCAGATCGGGATTCTTCGCCGCTTCCTTGGCGTTGCGTTTCCAGCCGTTTCGGCGCCAGCGTTCCAGCCAGCCCTGATTGATCATGTTCACGACGTACTGCGAGTCGGAGAAGAGCTGCACCTTGCAGGGACGGTTGAGCGCCTTCAACGCCATGATGACGGCCGTCAGCTCCATGCGGTTGTTGGTGGTGGAAGCTTCGCCGCCGGAGAGCTCTTTGGTGTACTTCCCGGCTTTGAGAACGCATCCGTAACCGCCCGGTCCCGGGTTCCCGCTGCACGCTCCGTCTGTGTAAATCGTTACTTCATTCATGGTTGATAATTGCTCTCTGTCCCGCTTGCTGTTAGAATAGGAAGAGGGATGCTTTTTATCCCTGCAATACATTTTATCATTGAACTGTGGGATTTGTCCGAAAGTGTCGGCAAATCAAGAAAGAGACAACAACATGAAAAAGCGGATCGAACAAATTATACTCAGCGCGGCGCTGATCTTCTGCGCGGTGATGTGCGGACGGGATATCTACACCCGCTACGCCGAATTCCTCCAAAACGGGAGGATCGTGCCGACGTTCATCTTCATTTGCGCGGTGCTGGTCGGCGGGACGCTTTTCATGGCGGCGTTGATTTGGCTGAAGCCGGGCGCGGTGGACACCTTCAAGAATAAGCTCGGCGTCTTCGGACGGATCCTCGCGGTCCTCGTCTGCGTTGCCCCGGGCGTGCTGTATAACTTCATGAACTTCTCCGAGCCCTGGCGCGGCTTATGGATCCGCGTCTTCGTCTGCGGACTGGCGGTGATTGCCGCTTCCTGGCTGTGGGAACGGAACGGGGCGGTGAGCTTCGCGTCCGTGATCCCCTGCGCGCTGGTCTTCGCCGCTTCCTTCGCGCTGCTCACGCAGTTCCATGACGTCAGCGGCTATCCCTTCTCCATCGGCTGGTCCGAAGGCAACCGCATGTGGGATTATTCCGTCCTCTTCGGCAAAGACCTCTACAATTACCCGCAGGATCAGACGATCCCCGCGTATATTGATATCGGCCGTCAAAGCCTGTGGGGGCTGATCTACCTGCTCCCGAATGTCAGCATCGTCGGCGCCCGCGTCTGGAATGACGTGCTGTTCACGATCCCCTGCGCCCTGCTCGGCTGGGCGCTGCTGCGGCGCAATCCCTCCTGCCGCGGCGTCCGCCTTCTGGCGGTGAGCCTGTGGGCGATGCTCTTCCTGATGCAGGGGCCGATCTATACGCCGCTGACGCTGGCGGCGGTGCTCGTGGCACTGGGCAGCCGGCTGCCGCTCGTTCTCAACTGCGTTCTCGTCGCCGCGGCGGGCTTTTACGCGGTGATGTCGCGTTCCACTTGGGTCGCGGCGCCCTCCGCCTTCGCGGTCTTCCTCTGCTTCCTGGATCAGTCCGCCATCGCGGATGACAAGGCGAAGAAATCCCGCTGGGGAAAGGCGGTCGCGCTCGGGCTTTCCGGCTTGGTCGGCGCCGCGGTTTACATGAAGCGTGAAGTCTTCGCCGGCCTCTTCGGAAGCTCCGCGGAGGTCGTCACGGAAGCCGCTGCCGAAACCACCGCGGCGGAAGCCGCCATCGAAGCCGTTCCGCAGATCTTTACGCCGGCTTGGTTCCAATACTACCTCGGGCGTCAGGCATTGCTCTGGGACCGCCTGTGGCCGAATGAGACCTACAAACCCGGCATCGTCCTCGGCTTGGCGTTGGCTGTCCTGCCGCTGATCCTCCTCATCGTCATCTGGGCTGTCCGCAAGCATTGGAAGCTGGACGGCTGGCAGAAGCTCCTGCTCTTCGCGGGCAGCGCGATTTTCCTCGCGGCGGGCTTGATCTTCTCCGTCAAGATCGGCGGCGGTTCGAACCTGCACAATCTGGATATGTTCCTCATCCTGATGCTTGTCGTCGGGGCGCTCGCGTGGAAGGCGGGCTTCGGCGATTGGCTCTCCGAATCCGTCAAGGCGAACAGCCTCGTCTGCCTGCTGATCCTGGCCGCGGTGATCATCCCCGTCTGGTCGAATGTCACCACCGCCGCGCCGCACGTCTTCCCCGACAGTGTCGTGACGGAGGACGCCGTGGAGAAGATCCGCGAGGTCGTGGCGGAGAATGACGGCGAGGACATTCTCTTCATGGATCAGCGCCAGCTCCTGACCTTCGGAACGGTGGACAAGATTCCGTTGATCGCGGACTACGAGAAGAAATGGATGATGGACGAAGCCATGGCGAACAACGCCGCCTACTTCGAGCCGTACGTCGCGGACCTGAAGGCGCACCGCTTCTCCGCCATCATCACCGAGCCGCTGCAGATCAAGTTCCAGGGCGCGGGCGGGGACTTCAGCGAGGAGAATGACCTCTTCGTGACCTACGTCTCCATCCCGACGCTGTGCTATTACGAACCCTACGAGACCTATTCCGAACAGGGCGTCCAGATCCTCGTCCCGCGCGACGGCGTGCTTGAGATGGATGGCGTCGTCTGTCCGTGAAAAATGTGACAAGTGGGGGATATTCGTCCTGTCATTCTGTTATATAATTAAAGTTCATGAACAAGCGAAATGTTACTCCGGTCCTGAGTGTGACCTCGTGCCTGACGATCCTGATTTTCGGGATGATGATCTTCATCGCCCTGTTTTTCTTCTTCGCCATTCGCGGCGCGGGGACGTCCGGTGAGGAAACCGGAATGGCTCAGTTGACCGTGATCGCCGCGCCGACTGTCACGCCGACCGTGTACGCGACCAAAGAGCCGCAGACGCTTGAGATTCACTATGTCTCCGAGGACGGCCTGTCCGTCGGGGCATTGGTGGAAGTCCATGGCACCGAGAACACCGGCCTCAGCGTGCGTCCGAATCCGGGTACCGGCGGGTATCTGAATTTCGTCGCGGCGGAGGGTGAGATATTCAAAATCGTCGACGGTCCCGACTCCAAGAACGATTACGTTTGGTGGAAGATCGAGTCCGTGAACGATCCGGACAGGACCGGCTGGGCTGTGGGGGAATTCCTGCAGCCGGTTGATGAAGCGCAGTAGAGAAGATTGGGGGGATATGGAAGAATCAGCAGAAAAACGACATCTGATCCTGGTGGTCGATGACGAGACGCGGATCTCGAGAATGATCCGCATGAATCTTGAACATGACGGTTATGAAGTGATTGAAGCGCAGTCCGGGCAGCAGGCCCTCGACCTCGTGCGTTCGCGGATGCCGAGCCTGGTCATCCTGGATGTGATGATGCCGGGGCTTGACGGCTTCGAGACGCTCTCGATCCTGCGCGAGATCAGCCAGGTCCCCGTGATCATGCTGACCGCGAAAGGCGAAGAGGAAGACCGCATCCGCGGGCTGGAGCTGGGCGCCGACGATTACGTCACGAAGCCCTTCAGCCCCCGCGAACTGGTGAGCCGCGTCAAGGCGGTCCTCCGCCGCGCCGAAGGCGGCGCCGCGGGCGGCGCGCAGCAGGATGTGATCCGTGTTGACGACCGGCTGAAGATCGACTTCGCCAAGCGTGAAGTGTGGGTGAACGACGAGCTCGTGAAGCTCCGCCCGACCGAATACCGTCTGCTCTACCACCTCGTTCAGAATGCCGGCTGGGTGATGACCTACGACCAGCTGCTGACCAAAGTCTGGGGATATGAATACCGCGACGAGACGCATTACGTCCGCCTGTACATCAATTACCTCCGCCAGAAACTCGAGGAAGACCCCGCGAACCCGAAGTACATCCTTACCGAACGCGGCGTCGGCTATCGCTT
>CAVCBG010000039.1:0-8925 GCA_963600285.1 Anaerovoracaceae bacterium | reverse complement strand
TCCGCCCCCTTCAACACCGCGGGGATGTGCGGGCCGGGATGGGCGCCGCTGCCGACAAAGAAGAGATTGCGGACGTCATCGCAGCCGTTCGGGAGGCAGCGGATGTCGGTCTTCTCCTGGTTCGGGTCGAAGCCCCACGCCGCGCCCATGTAGGCGTTCATGTCCTCGTGGAAGTTCACCGGGGTCAGGTAGCGTTCGCCGATCAGGGAGGCGCGGAGGTCGGTGCCGAAATACGGCTGCAGGGCGTTCAGAACGCGTTCGCGGAACTGATAAGAGACCTGCTTCCAGTTGACATCGGAGCTGAGATTCGGCACGAAGACCACCGCGGTCATCGCGCCGTGTCCTTCCGGCACGAAGCCCTCCTCCATCTTGCCGGGGAAGTTCAGGTACATCAGCAGCTCATCCGGCAGACGGTTCTCCGTGAAGAGCTGGCGCTCCCAGGTCCGGGCGTCCCGCGGCATGAGAATATTCACCGCGTCGAAGTCCCGCAGCGCGGCGGGCGGCGTCTCGAACGCCATGTGGTAGATGAAGACCGAGCAGCCGGGACGGCGGGCCAATGCCTTGTCCACGGTGGTGTAATGCACGCGGTCGGAGTCGATCAGGAAACGGCAGCTGTAGGCGGTGTCCGCGTCGCAGACGACGTAATCCGCTTGGCGGACGCTGTTATCCGTCAGGCGGACGCCGGTCACGACGCCGTTATAAATCTGAATCGCCTCGACTTCGGAGTTGTATTGAACTTCGCCGTCACATTCCAGAAGGAGCTTCACCAGCCCGTCAACGTAGGCGTCCGGCCCGCCTTCCACGTGATAGACGCCCCAGCGCGACATGGCGGCGGGGATCATGCGGTAGAAGTGGGAAGAGGCCGAAGGCGCGCCTCCGCTGAAGAGCGGCCAGAAGGCGTGCGCCGTCCGCAGCTGAGCCGACGAAAACAGCCGATTGCTGACGCGGACGCCGCTCCGCCCCGGGTTGAGGGTGCGGAAGCCGAATTCGGACGCGAACAACCCGCGCGGCCGTTTGTACGGCTTGTCGAAGAAGCGCGGCATCACTTCGTTCAGGATGTAGTCGGAACGCTTGCCGTACGAGGCGAAGGCCTGCTGATCCTTGAGGCCGAACAGGACGTTCTTCATCAAGGTGTCCGCCGCCTCACGGTAGAAGGTGTATTCGCCTTCGTCGGGGAAGATGAAGCGGAGGATGGGGGAGACTTCCCGCAGCGTCATGTAATCCGCCATGGAGCGCCCCGCCGAGTCGAACAGGGCCGCGGTCGCTTCGGGCATGGTCAGCAGCGCCCCCGCGTTCGGGAAGACGAAGTCCCCGATCCGCGTGGAACGAAGCTGCCCGCCGGGGCGGCTGTTCTTCTCCAGGACGCGGACACGGTAGCCCTCCGCGGCGAGACGGATGCCTGCCGCCAGACCGCCGATGCCGGCGCCGATCACAATTACGCTGTTATTCTTCATCGCTTCGCATTAAAAAAGGGCAGCGGCTCGCACTGCCCTTTCGGAACTCGTTTGAAATTAATGGCAATGGCCGCCGCAGCCGCCGCAGTCGGAACCGCAGTCGTCGCAGCCGCAGTCGCAGCCGTGATGGGATTCGAGGGAACCGTTCATGATCTCCTCGTCGGTGCCTTCGCGCAGGGAGACGATCTCGACATCGAAGACCAGCGTCTTGCCGGCCATCGGGTGATTCATGTCAACGGTGACGGTGGCGTCATCCCAATCCTGAATGTAGCCGACGAAATGATGACCTTCGTCATCGGTGAGCTGAAGGGCGTGGCCCTTGTGGAGCGGATAGCCTTCCGGGAACATGCCGCGGTCAAGCGGAATGACGCCTTCGGGATCGTGTTCGCCGTAACCATCGGCGGGATCGACGGTGATCTGCTTCTTCTCGCCGACCTTCATGCCCTCGATCTGGGTTTCCATGCCGGGGATCAGGTTGCCGCGGCCGTGCAGATATTCAAGCGGGGCGGAGGCGGGGGCGTTGTCTTCAATCGCGCCGTCAACATACAGGGTATAAGCCAACCCGACAACAACATTCTTGCTTACAGTTAATTCACTCATTTTTATCTCTCTTATTTTCGGGCTGCTCTTTCAGCTTATCCCGTTTATTCTTCGCGCGGTAAAGCGCGTATATCGCCAACGCGGCGCCGATCAGCCAACCGAATTTCGGGATCAGCATCCCGAAGGCGAAGGCCATCAAGCCGGTCACGGCCGCGCAGAGGACCCAATCGGTCAAGTCCATCTCTATTATACCCGTCAACGCTTCAAAGTCTCGTCATTCTCGAAAGTTCGGGCCATTCCTTCTTCCAGCGTCACTTTCGGAGCCCAGCCGAGCTTGCTTTTCGCGATGGTCAGGTCGGCGCACATTCGGTCGGCGCCGCCGACACGGCGGGGATTGTAAACCACCTGCGGCGTCTGTCCGGTGACGGCTTCCGCGACGTTCAGCACCTGGTTGATGGTGGTCTCAACGCCGCTGCCGATATTGATCAGGGTCTCGCTCTTGTCCTCAAGCCGCGCCGCCGCGATGAAGGCATCCGTCACGTCGTCAATGTAGACGAAGTCGCGGGTCTTCAGTCCGTCGCCGTTGATGACGACCGTCCCCTTCAGCGCGCATTGACGCAGGAAGGAAGGGATGACCGGCGAGTGCGCGAAGGAGAAGCGCTGATGCGGGCCGTAGGCGTTGAAGATGCGCAGGCAGACCGCCTGCAGGTCCCAGAGCTGGCCGATGGTGCGGATGTAAAGCTCGCTCGAGAGCTTCGACACGGCGTACGGGGATTCCGGCACGGCGCGCATGTTCTCATTCAGCGGCTGGCGTTCCTGATTGCCGTAAACGGCGCCGGAGGAGCTGAAAACCAGCTTGCGGTTGCCGACGTCGTGCATCGCTTCCAGTAAGGTGACGGTGCCGCCGACGTTCGTTTTCTCATAATCCGACGCGTACAAAAGGGAGTCGGGGACGATCACTTTCGCCGCGAGGTGGTAGATCACGTCCACGTTCTTGAGCAGACGCCACAGGGACTCTTTGTCGTTGAGCTCGCTGCGGACGAACTGCACTTCCGGGCTCAGTCGGTCCGGCTGCGAAGCGGAACAGTCATCAAGCCCGATGACGTGATGTCCCTCTTCAACCAATCTGTTGGAAAGCGCCGTACCCAAAAAGCCGGCCGCTCCGGTTACCAAGCAATTCACCCTTCCCCTCCTTTACGCGGTTTTCTCAATCATAACCGAATTTTCTCATTGTAACGCTATTTTATCATAGGATGAAGCCGAAACACGCCCCGCGGAGGGAATTCATCCCCCACGCAGCTCCTTGCGGAGCGCGCCGCGGTTCAGTTTCCCGCTCCCGGTGTACGGCAATTCACTCACCGGGATGAAGCGCTTCGGCACCGCGTACACCGACACGGAGCGGTTCACCGAGACGCGCAGCCGCGACTCAAGCGAACGTTCCCATTCGATCCCGTCTTCCAAGACGACGAAGGCCGTCACGTGCTCGTAAAGCATCTCATCCGGCTCGGAGACAACCGCCGCGGCGCGGACGGCGGGATCGGCTTCGAGGGTCTGTTCCACCTCTTCCGGGCCGACCAAATGCCCGCCGGTGTTGATGACGTCGTCGGCCCGTCCCTCAAAGCGCACGCGGCCGCCGGCATCCATGGAGGCGAGGTCGCCGCTGATGAACAGCCCGCCGCGCAGCTTCTCCGCCGTTTTCTCGGGCATGCCGTAATATTCAACGAACTGCGAGGAGAACCCGGCCTTCAGGCACAGACGGCCGTCATCCGTGATGACCACTTCCGTGTCATCCACCGGGCGGCCCATCGTCCCCGGAATGATCTCGTCCCCGGGGCGGTTGGCGATGCGGATCGTCCCGGCTTCGGTCTGGAACCAGGTGTCGTAAATCGGCTGTCCGAAGATCCGCGTCCCCCATTCGTACACCGCGGGGGGAAGCGGTTCGCCGATGCTGTAAATCCGTTTCAGCGCGGAGAGGTCGAACTCCGCGAAGAATTCATCCGCCTCCCGCATCAGTCCGCGCAGGGCGGTCGGCGCGGTGTACCACAGCGTGACGCGCTGATCCCGCAGGATCGGCAGCCAGCGGCGGGCATGGAACGCGCCCTCGTACTGCAGCGAAGGAATGCCGCAGATCAGCGGCCCGATCAGTCCGTAAACGGTGCCCGTGATCCAGGCGGGGTGCGCGGTGCACCAGAAGCGGTCCTCCGGGGAGGCGAGCAGCACTTCCCGCATGGAACGGGAGACGGCGTCCGCGATGCCGTGACGGTGCAGGACGGGTTTCGGGTTCCCGGTCGAGCCGGAGGTGAAGACGATGAACGCCGGGTCGTCCTCCGCGAGATCCGCGAAGTCCGTTAGCGGTGTTATTTCGTTAAGATTGATATTTCTTAAATAAATCGTATTTTTAAGTGAAGCGGGTTTTTCGAAGGAAATCTTCTCCGGATCCCCGTCGGTTACGAAGAAGTTCGCCGCCGCGGCTTTCATACGCACGGAGAGACCGCCCGCGCCGAGATCGGGGAAAAGGACGCAGGGGACGGCGCCGAGCTTGAGCGCGCCCCAGAAGAAGGCGAGCATCCCGCGGGTGTCCTTCGCGGAGATCAGCACCCGTTCGCCCCTGCGGCAGTCCGCCTCCCGCAGCAGCGCGGCCGCGGCGGAGGATTCGCGGTCGAGGGTCGGGAAATCGACGCTCACCGCGTTCTGACGCGCGTCAATGACGGTCAGGAATGCCTGTCCGGGAATGGCGTTCGCCGCTTGTTCGCGGTAAAGGGAGAGCAGGGTACTCAAATGAACCTCCCGAGGAAGGAGCGCGGCAGGGCTTTTTTCATCAGGTAAGCGGTCTGCCGCTCGGAGACGAGCAGGCCTTCCTCGTTGATGAAGGACCACGTCCCGCTGTCCACGCGCACGACTTTGAATCCGTGCTGTTCGTAGAAGCTGCGGGCGCGGGGATTGTTCTCGGCGCAGTTGAGATAAATGTCGCGCAGCCGGGCCGCGAGGACGTCTTTCTCGCAAACCTCCAGCAGCCGGCTGCCCAGTCCGCGCCCGCGGTATTCGGGCTTGACGCGGAAGGAGCTGAGGAAGAAGTAACGCGAACGGGTGCCGTAGTCGGGGTTCGGATCTTTGCGGGTCAGGAAGACCTGTCCGATGATCCCGGCGTCGGGATCGACCGCGACGTACGGCAGGGAGATGCCGCGGGTGAAATTGCGGTAGACCTCTTTGTAGACCCGGCGGTAACGGGTGTATTCGCCGTCCCATTCCAAGGCGGGGAGGTCCTCTTCGGTCATATAACGGATGGTCACGCTGTCAAGCCATTCATCCATGTTTCGCCTCATCATCGCGGAGCTTCTCGATCAAGCCGCGTTCGTCTTCAAGGGATTTGACGGTGCCGTCAATCCGCGCGGCCCGCAGGGTCCGCAGCAGGTCGCGCATGCCGGGTCCGCCGGGGATGCCGAGATTCATCAGGTCGTCCCCGCTGTGGAAGGGGCGCATCTGCCGCCATTCGTCAAGGTAAGCGGTCAGCAGCGCTTGCAGCCCTTCGTCATCCAACAGCCGCGCGTAACAGCGGACCGCGTCCTCCGGCAGGGTGTCGAGCAGGAAGGTGACTTCGGAGGCCTTCTTCCCGCGGCAGGTGTAGAAATTCCGCCGCAGCTCGGCAAGACCTTGAATGCCTTTGCGGGCGCTGCCGGAAAGGGCGAGGCGGTCCGCGAGTTCGTTGATCTCATCGGATGAGAAGCGGCTCCACCAGACCCACAGGATCCATTCCGGGTCGAAGGGCCCCTCCGTCAGACGCAGCTTGCGGCAGTCCCGGCTGTCGGCTTCGCCCCAATACAGCCATTCGCGGATCTCCTCCGTCAGGCCGAGTTCGGTCAGGCGGGTGAAGCAGCGTTCCGGCGCGGCTTCGTCGCACATCAGCCGGAGTTCGTGGAAAATGCGCTGACCGGTCAGCAGCGTGACGTTGCCGCGGCAGCGTTCAAGCTGAGCCAAGGTTTCGGTTTCAATCGGGAAGTCGAAGCGCTGCTCGAAGCGGACGGCGCGGAACATCCGCGTCGGGTCGTCCGTGAAGGAAGCGTCGTACAATACGCGGATCCGGCGGGCGGCGAGGTCCGTCATCCCGCCGCAGCGGTCCAGCAGTTCGCCGTAATGCTCCCCATCCAGGCGGACGGCAAGGGTATTCACCGTGAAGTCCCGGCGGAGCAGGTCATCCTCAATGCCGCTGCGTTCGACAAGCGGCAGGGACGCGGGCGCGGGGTAAGTCTCCTTCCGCGCGCTGATCAGGTCCAGGCGCCGTCCGTCCGGCAGCTGCCATTTGGCGGTGTGGAACTGTCCATGCGGGAGGATGCTCCCGCCGACGGTCTTCGTCAACGCCTTGCCGAGGGCGATGGCGTCGCCTTCGGTGACGAAGTCGAAATCCATCACCGGGCGGCCCAGCAGCAGATCGCGCACGACGCCGCCGACAAGGTAGATCGGCATCTTCAACTCCGCCGCGGTCTCGGCGGTCTTTTTGATCAAATCAAGGGACTCCTCCGGCAGCTGTTCGCGCATCATCTCCGCCATGCCGGCGGCGCGTCCCTTCCCGCGGGAGTTCGTGATGTAGGCGGGCAGCTCCGCCACCAGCGTGTCGCGCAGGGACTTCATGAGCGGGAAAATGTCGGCGACGTCATCTTCCTCCACAGGCATCAGGCCCGAGGCCGCGCGGGTATGCCCGCCGCCGTTATGCGCGCGCATCAGCGCGCCGAGATTGATCTCATCGTTCGTCGCCCGTCCGATGATGCGGATGCCGGCCTTCGTGCCGAGCAGGATGATCAGGCCGTCCGGCGCGAGCATATCGCGAAGGTAATGCGCCGCCGCGGAGTATTCATCCGTGACCTCGCGCACGTCCGCCATGGCGATGATGAAGCGCTCGCCGCGGATGTCGATGGTTTCGCAGTTCCGCAGGAGGCGGTCGCAGACCTGCTGCTGATGTTCGGTCAGGGGCGCGGTGACGTATCGGCGGACGATGTCCACATTCGCGCCGCGCTCAAGCAGCCAGCCCGCGGCGTAGAGATCCCGCGGGGTGACGGAGCCGTAGCTGAGGGAGCCGGTGTCTTCGTAAATGCCGGCGAGCATCAGCGTGGCGTAGAGGGAGCCGGGGTAGACGTCCCGCTCCATGAGTTTCTCAACCAAGATCGTCGTACAGGCGCCGAGGGGCTCGATGATCTGTCCCTCCCGCTCGGGCAGGAGGTAGCGGTTCTGATGATGATCGATGACGACGACTTCGGCGTCGTTCGGGATTCGTTTATGGGGTGTGAGCATCTGCGTATCCACCAGCCAGACGCGCGACACAGCGCCGCGCGGGGCGGTGTGCCAGGTGCGGAAAGGATAGGGGAAAGCTTCGAGGAAAGCCGTCAGGTTTCGGTTGCGCCGTTTCG
This sequence comes from Anaerovoracaceae bacterium, assembly GCA_963600285.1. GTDB lineage: Bacteria > Chloroflexota > Anaerolineae > Anaerolineales > Anaerolineaceae > Flexilinea. The sequence continues at coordinate 1,532 of CAVCBG010000039.1, read as the reverse complement.
GCAGGATGGGAATTCGTTCGGGATCGAGCAGCCAGGCCGCTAAAACAGAGCCCGCCGCGTCAAAATCCGCTTGTTCGTGGGTGAGAATAATTTCCATAACATCACCGGCTTACTCCACGGAAAGATCCTCGACCTCGCCCGTGGCGAAATCGACGATGAAGAATCCGCGGCGGGCGGGGCGCCGTCCGCCGAGCGCGCCGGGGCAGAGGATGCGGGTCTTGCCGCGGACGAAATCCTCGGGGACGTGGGTGTGCCCGTGGAGAAGGTAGTCATATTTGCCGCCGTCAAGGGCCTGATAAAACAGGCGCATGTTGTCGCCGTGCATCATCATGACGCGCTTGCCGTCTATCTCCGCGCTGTAAAGCTTGGAGGACGAGCTGCCGGCTTTGCATTCCTGAATGGCGATGCCGATGGAGAACATGTCGAGGTCGTTGTTGCCCTCGACGTGATGAAGGCAGAAATCTTTGAAAAGCTCCACCATGGAGTAGCGGGTCACGTCGCCGCAGTGCAGGATGGTATCGATCTGCTCGCGTCGGAGGATGTCCAACGCGGCGATCGTGTTGGACTCGTTGTTATGGGTATCCGAAAGCAGAGCGATCCGCATCGTTTATTCCACAAATCGGTATTTGAAAAGCGTCCAGATGGCGACGAGGCCGTCCTTGGCGTTGATCTTCTTGCCCTCTTCGTAAGAGCGGCCCTTGTAGCTGATCGGGACTTCGACGATCTTATATCCGCGCTTGAGCAGCTTGGACGTCAGCTCCGGCTCGAAGTCGAAGCGGTGGCAGCGCAGCGGAATCTCGCGGACCTTATCCACCGGGAAGAGCTTGTAGCAGGTCTCCATGTCGGAAAGCTTCGTGTGGTAGAGGACATTCGTGAGGAAGGTCAGGAATTTGTTCGCGGCGTAGGAACGGAAGTACTTGACCTCCGAATTTTCCTTGAAACGGGAGCCGTAGACCACATCCGCCTGACCGGATTCAATCACCGGCATCAGCTTGGCGTAATCCTGCGGGTCGTATTCAAAATCAGCGTCCTGGATGATCGCGTACTTGGACTTGGCGGCCTGAATGCCCTTGCGGACAGCGGAGCCCTTCCCGCCGTTCTGTTCGCTGATAATGACCTGCATCCCGGGCTGACCGATGTACTTCTTGAGGATCTCGGTGGAGCCGTCTTTCGAGCCGTCATCGACGAGGATGATCTCATTGGCGAAACCGGTCGCCTTGACGCGGTCGATCACACCTTCAATTGTGTTGACCTCATTGTAAACAGGAATGATGACGGAAAGATCCATAATGCGAACTCCTTCTGACGCTGACAGCAGATATAAAAAAGCAGGTTGATCTATAAGCCGCATTCTGTTCAGAGGAAGTAACTCGAGTCTCCCGCTGAGATGACCATCTCTCTTGGACGCACGTTACCGTACGACTCTAGCAGCCTACCCGGGACTCTATGGGATCGAGCAGATCCCCGAACGCGCGCGGCGTTCTTTGTCCCTGCTTGGCCTTGCTCCAGATGGGGGTTACCCGGCCGCCGTG
>CAVCBG010000038.1:0-8979 GCA_963600285.1 Anaerovoracaceae bacterium | reverse complement strand
GCGAAAAGCGGGGATCGTGATGAGATCCTCGGCGAGGTTGATATATTCATCAGCGTTCGCCGAGCGCGGATTCGTGTGGTCGACCTGCACGGTATAGAATCCCGCGGCGTGGCCCGCCTCGATGTTGCGCGGCTGGTCGTCAAAGAAGACGCAGCGGTGAATGTCTCTCTCGGCGGTCATCTCAAAAGCGCGGAGGAAAGCTTCCTGAGCGGGTTTCGGCTTCGGGAAGACATCGCAGGCGTCAATGATGCCGTCGAAGCATTCCAAAATGCCGAGCGCGCGAAGCACCCGCACCGTGTAAAAGCGGTATGAGCTGGTGAAAATATACTTCCTCACATCAAGCTTCATTAATACTTCACGAAGCTTAGGATTCTCTGAGACGTAGTTCTCCACCGGGATGTCATGCACCCAGCGCAGGGATTCGTAATAAGGGGAGTTGTGTTCAATTGTCAGTCCGGGGAGGGTGCCGCCGTAGCGGGTGAAAAGATCGTGGCGGATGTCCGAGACGTGTTCGGGATCCGTCTGCGGCAGGACCTTCATGATCCACAGGTCCAGGCGGTGGTTGACCTCACGCATCAACCCGTTGGATTTGGGATAAAGACAGCCGTCCAGGTCAAAGAAGAAAGCGTCGAATTCCATGCGTTTCAGTTCCTGTAAAAGTTCGCTTCACTCACGCGCGTCTTCGCGTAAACGACCAAGAGGAGCGTGGTGACATCCAAGCTCAGGATCGAGTCAATGAGCAGCATCCACATGCCGGTCGAGAGCGTGCGGGGGAGAACATCCTCGCTGAGGTTCGGCGCGTCATTGAAGAAGCACAGCACGACCGTGCGCACCACGATATAGCAGATAAAATGTCCGAGGACGGAGGATTTCAGAAAGGTAAGCAGTTCGTTTTTGCCGAAGAAGCCGCTTTTGACGTCGATCTTGCGGCAGAGAATGCCGAGGATCACCGCGTCAAGTCCGTTGATAACGATCATCAGAACACTGCTGAGGGAGAAGTCGTCCGCCGTCAGCAGCGTACCGACCGCGCCGACCAAGCCGCCGGCGACCGGGCCCATCACAACGCTGATAAAATCACGGAAGGGATAAGCGTACGAGATCCTGACGTTTGCCACCGAGAGCGGGATGACCGCGTATTCATGCAGAAACGCGAACAGACCGATGCTCACAACGGTCATCAGGATGCGGATGAACCGGCGTTTCATAAATCACGCGCTCTGCCCCGGCAGGAGCAGACGGTACCCCTTTCCGCGGATGGTCTGCAGGAGTTTCGGGTGCTTCGGGTCTTCTTCAATGGCTTCGCGCAGCCAGCGGATGTGGACGTCCAGCGTGCGCATGTCATCAACGTTATCCGTCTTCCAGACCTGACGGTAAAGATCCTCACGGGAGACGATCTCGCCCTGGTTGCGGATGAGCATCTCAAGCAGCGCGGAGACGCGCGGCGTCAGGGCATAGGAATTCCCGTGCGCGAACACGACCTGCACTTCCGGATCGAAGCGGATCGTGCCGGCGTCGATAATGCTGGAGCTGTTGTTGTCGGCGAGAATGACATTGATGCGGTTCATCAGCTTATGCAGCGCGAAGGGATGCACGAGGACAACGTCGGCTTCGGAGGAGAGCTTCCGCTTGTCGTAGCTGTCATCCACGAGCAAAATCACGCGCAGCTTCGGGAAACGCTTCTTGAGCGAGGAGATGATCTGCTTCCCGCTGGTATGCATGGAGGCCGCGTCCAAAATCGCGATATCGGCTTCATGCTCATTCATTTTCGCGATCGCGTTTACGCCGTTGCGGGCAAGATCGACATCGTAACCCTTGCTCTGCAGACTGAAAAAGAAAGACGGACGTTCGGTCTGTTTTCCTTCTATGAGTAAAATTCTTTTCTTGACCATGTTTCTCACGACTCCGTAAACGCTATTAAATACTTTTAAACCTCCCCGCCCGTTCGCGGGGGAACTCTCTGCTTTTTATATTGCAACAATCATGCCAAAATCAGCGAAACTTAAATTTCTTTAAATTAGATTTTCATTTCGTTAAGTCCATACATTGGTTTAAGTTTGACCGAAAACAGCCATACATTCCAACAGAAAAAACAGTCTTATGGTTTAAATTAACATTTCTTTATTTTGTAAACGCCGATATCCAAACAAATTCCCGGGAATCGGCGCTTGCGAAATTGCATTAACTACGGATAAGCGCCGTTGAATTGATGTAAAATAATAATGGCATTTATGCCGGATGGAGGGATTATGAGCGAAATGACAGAAGTGACCATCAACAGCCTGCGAGTCAGCTTGACCAACCAGCACCGCGTTCTCCTTTTAAAGGAAAAGTACGGGGACTGCTGTCTGCCGATCTATATCGGGCAGACCGAAGCTGAATCCATTCTCTTGGCGCTGCAGGATGTTGAGAGCTGCCGCCCGCTGACGCATGAACTCCTCCTTTCCGTGATCAAATCCCTGAACGCGAGCGTGACTTTCGCCGAGATCCTCGAACAGAAACCGGCATCTTTGCTGGCAATGCTCGTTCTTCGCGACGGGACCGGCGCCCGCGTTGAAGTCAAATGCCGTCCGAGCGACGCCATCACGACCGCCCTCCACTGCCACGCGCCGATCTATGTCGACAGCACGCTCATGCTGGCCGCCGGCATCCGTCCGGAAGCGGATATCCGCAAACCGGCGGGCGAATCTCACGCGGAGAACGGCGGGAATAACAACGGCGACGACCTCTCGATCTTCGAGAATTTCTTCAATGACCTGGACGACACAGACGAGTCCGGGAAAAACGACAATAACGACTAGGAATGGGCTCCGCGATGGAAATGGATGAATACAATTACGAAGAGCCGATGGAGCCCGCTTACGGAAACGCGGAGGAGCTGAACCAGGTTCCTTACAGCAAGGAAGCCGAGGAAGCCGTCCTCGGCGCTGTTCTCATCAACCCGGAAAAATATTTCGACGTCTCGCAGCTCATCACCGCGAACGACTTCTACATTCACCGCAACCGCTGGGTATGGGAAGCCTACGGCGCCCTGTTCGAGAAGGGCATGGCGATCGATGTGCAGACGGTCTCCGAGGAGTTGGACGCCAAGGGACATCTCGCGGAGGTCGGGGGCAAGGTCTTCTTCTATAACCTGACCTCGAAGACGCCGTCATCCATGCACGCGGAGTCGTACGCCAACATCATTCTGGAGAAGAGCCAGCGCCGCGCCCTCATTGAGGCGGGGCAGAAGATGATCGAGCTCGCGTACGACACGAAGAAGGATCTGAACTCCGTCATCGGCGAATCCGAGCAGGCCGTCTTCAATGTCAGTGAGCAGCGCGACCGCAAGGAAGTCGTGCCGATCACGAACGTCCTCTCCGAAATTTACGATAAAGTCCGCCTGCTCTATCAGCAGGGCGCGGACATCGTCGGCGTCCCTTCGGGACTGACCGACCTCGACAAGCTCCTCGGCGGGTTCCAGAAATCCGACCTTATCATCGTCGCCGGCCGTCCTGGTATGGGTAAAACCGGCTTCATGCTGACCGTTCTCAAGAACGCGGCGCTGCGGGAAAAGAAGCGCATCGCCATGTTCTCGCTGGAAATGTCCAATGAACAGCTGGTTCACCGTCTCATCTCCCAGCAGACCGGCATCAACACGCAGAAGCTGCGCACCGGCAAGCTGACCGACGACGACCTGCCTTACTTCGTGGAAGCGATTGATATCTTCGGCGAGACCAAGATCTTCCTGGATGACACCCCCGCCATCACCCCGATGCAGCTGCGCACGAAGTGCCGGCGTCTGCATATGGAGCACCACCTCGACATGATCATCATCGACTACCTGCAGCTCATGAGCGGCGACTCCGGCACGGACAACCGCGCGCAGGAAGTCTCCTCCATCTCCCGCGCCTTGAAAATGCTCGCCAAGGAACTCGACATCCCCGTCCTCACCGCGGCGCAGCTCTCGAGAGGCGTTGAACAGCGCGGTTCGGACTCCGTCCCCCGCCTGTCCGACCTCCGCGAATCCGGTTCCTTGGAACAGGACGCGGATATCGTCATGTTCCTGCATAACCCGAACGCCGGCAAGGAAGGCGAGTCGCAGTCCCCGGACGGCGCGATGCAGCTGATCGTGGCGAAGCACCGCCACGGTCCCGTCGGCACCATCGACCTGGTCTTCCTGAAGAGCCAGGCGCAGTTCGTCAACGCGGCGCAGGTCTAGTCCCATGAACCGCGTATTTTCCGGATTCAACAGCGGCATCGAGGTCGTCCCGACGCAGTTTTTCGAGGAGCTCCTGCCGTATATCGACGACCCCGCCGAGCTGAAGGTCTCTGTCTTCGTCTTCCATCTGCTCAACCAGTTCGAAGGGGACAACCGTTTCCTCGTGCGGGATGACTTCACCGAGCAGAAGACGTTCATGGAAGGCCTCGCGGAAGATCCCGACGAAGCGGCGGCGCTGCTTGACAAGGGACTGGAAGCGGCCGAACAGCGGGGAATGCTGCTCTCGGCCTGCTACGACGGGCAGCCGATTTACTTTCTGAACTCACCGAAGGGCAGAGCCGCGCTCGAACGGCTCGAGGCCGGCACCTGGGTGCCGGATGCCTTCGCGCATCTCAGCGGTCAGACGGACGTCTTCCGTCCGACGATCTTCCGCCTATACGAGGAGAACATCGGCCCGCTGACCCCGATGATCGCGGATATCCTGCGCGACTGCGAGAAGGAATATCCTTACGAATGGATCCGCGACGCGGTCTCGGAGGCTGTCGTCAACAACGCGCGCAGCTGGCGCTACATCGACTCGATCTTACGCTCATGGAAGGAGAACGGGCACATTGGAACCGATCAATAAACTCACCGAAAGCATTGCCGACCGGATCAAACGGGACTTCATCCCGCCGGAAAAGCCCGCCAAACAGGCGCCCGCCGCTGCCCGCTCCGCCGGGTTCGGCGACCCCGACTGCCCGATCTGCCACGGCATCGGCTTCGTGCGCGACGACTCCCTGCAGCCCGGCGACCCGGGATTCGGGAAGATCGTGCCCTGCGAATGTCACAAAAAGGACATCATGGAAGCCGAGCGCAAAGCCCGCGCCGAGATCTCCAACCTCAACGGCTATGAACAGATGACTTTCGCCACCTTCAACACCGAAGGCCGCGGCCAGCTCCGCGACGACCAGAAGGCGAATCTGCAGTACGCGAAGGCGATCGCCATGAAGTACGCCGAGAAACCCGACGGCTGGCTCTTCTTCACCGGCACCTACGGCACCGGGAAGACGCATCTGGCGGCCGCCATTGCCAATGAAGCGCTGGAGCACGGCGTCGCCAACATCTTCCAGCCCGTCCCGGATCTCCTCGATCAGCTGCGTTCCTCGTTCGGAAAGACCGGCGAATCCTACCAGGACCGTTTCGACCGCGTCCGCACGATCCCGCTGCTCATTCTGGACGACCTCGGCACGCAGAACGACACCGGCTGGGCGGAGGAAAAACTCTACCAGATCATCAACTACCGCTACGTCAATAAGCTCCCGACCGTCGTCACGACGAACGTCCCGCTGCGCGAGATGGACGGACGCATTGCCTCCCGTCTGAAAGACCCGATGGTCAACCGCGTCACCTTCATGACGCCCGACTACCGCGATCCCCTTTCCGGCTCGGGCGGGGAAGACGACCTCTCCATCCTGCATCTGCTCGGCGACCGGAACTTCAAGAACTTCAGCACCCGCGAGAAGGAGAATCTCAGTCCCGAAGCCTCGGCGCAGCTGGCGAAGGCCCTTGCCGAGAGCGTTGAGTTCGCCGCCGACCCGCGCGGCTGGCTGGTGCTCGCCGGTCCCTCCGGCATCGGCAAAACCCACCTCGCGGCGGCCATCGGCAACCAATGCCGCGACCGCATGGAGAACCCGATCTTCGTGACCGCGTCCGACCTGCTGGATCATCTGCGGGCGACCTTCAATCCCAACTCCTCGACCGGCTACGACAAAGTCTTCGAACAGGTCCGCGGGGCGCAGGTGCTCATCCTCAACTACCTCGACACCGTCAACGCGACGTCCTGGTCCAAGGAGAAGATGTACCAGATCCTGAACTACCGCTACCAGGCGAAGCTCCCGACCGTCATCACCCTGATGAAGCCCATCAAGGAAGTCGACCCCAATATCCGCAGCCGCCTGGTGGACGCCACCGTCTGCACCGTCGTGCAGATGTTCGACGTCCCGATGTACAATAAGAACCCGGATGTCGACCTCTCCGCGCTGAAGGGGACGCGCCGGTACAAGAAGGCGTAATCGCGGTTCGCTTTTGTTAAGCTGAAGTTTTCTTAATGTTTATTTTTCGTATGATTTACGGTAAACATTAAGATTAATAGGAGAAATATAATGAAGAAATTATTCGCTGTACTTGTTTTAAGCATTCTGCTTGTATCCGTCTGCTGCGTCTCCGCGCAGGACACTGCCGAAGCGGTCAAGGTCGTTGACGGCCTGGAACGGGAGATCGTGATCGACGAGCCCGTGACTTCCGTGGTCACGCTCGCCCCGTCCATGACGGAGATCGTCTGCGCGCTCGGGAAGTGCGACCTGCTCAAGGGCACGGACGCCTATTCCAACTACCCGGAGGACCGTCCCGAGACGGAAACGGTCGTCAACTACGACCAGAGCCTGAACTATGAGCTCATGCTCGACCTCCAGCCGGACCTCATCCTCGCCGCGGAAACGACCGGCACGGATCAGGTTTATGAGATGGAAGACTTGGGCATGACGGTATTCTATCAGCTGAACCCGACGGACTTCGACGGCCTGTATGAGAACATCCGCGAGATCGCGGTGCTGCTTGACGCCGAAGAAGAAGCGGAAGAGGTCATCGCCGACATGCAGACCCGCGTGGCGGCGGTTGAATCCGCGGTCGCGAACGTCACCGAACGCCCGACCGTCTTCTATGAGATCGACGCCTCCGACCCGACCAAGCCCTGGACCTCCGGCGGCGGTACCTTCATTGATATGCTCATCACCATGGCCGGCGGCACCAACATCGCCGCGGATCAGGAAGGTTCCTGGCTGCAGCTCAGCGAGGAATACCTCATTGAGGCGAATCCCGACGTCATCATCCTCGGCGACTCGAATTACGGCACCGACCTCGAAGCCGTCCGCGCCCGCGCGGGCTGGGACGCCATCGAAGCGGTCAAGACCGGCGCGGTCTATGCCTTCAATGACGACCTGAGCTCCCGTCCGGCGCCGCGCCTGGTGGAAGCGCTGGAGATCATCGCCGGGCTGCTGCATCCGGAATGTTTTGAGTAATTTTTCATGCGGACATCGTCGAAGAAGCTTGTCCTTTGCATGTGTCTGGCGCTGCTCATCTGCGCCGTGTTGGGCATCCTCGTCGGCGCTGTCCGCGTTCCTTTTGCTGATTTCATCACCGTCCTGCGCTGCAAGCTGACGGGCGCATCCCTGCCGAGCGGCTTGGCGGGGACGGAGAAAATTCTCTTCTCCCTGCGCATCCCGCGGACGCTGCTGATGATCCTGACCGGGGCGGCGCTGGCCTGCTCCGGCGCGTCTTATCAGGGACTGTTCCGCAATCCGCTCGCGGACCCCTACCTCATCGGCATTTCATCCGGCGCGGGATTGGGCGCGGTGATCGCGATGTCCATCCGCTGGCCGTACACCCGGCTCGGCACGTTCATGACGCCGATCTTCAGCTTCGTCTTCGCCCTGCTTGCCGTCGCGATCGTCTTCAACCTCGGGCGAATGGGCGGCTACCTGAACATCACGGGGCTGATCCTCGCGGGCGTGGCGGTGAACGCCTTCGCCTCCGCGGCGACGTCCGCTTACATGCTGCTGAACGGGGACGACCTCAAGCGTTCCTTTTCGTGGATGCTGGGCGGCGGACGCGTCTCGGGATGGGACGCGGTGCTCATCGCCGCGCCGCTCATTCTGATCAGCATCGCGGGACAGATCCGCTGGGCCTATCCGCTCGACATTCTGCAGTTCGGCGACGACCAGGCACGGCAGCTCGGCATTGACATCTACCGCACGCGCAACGCCCTGATCTTCTACGCCTCACTCGCGACGGCCTCCGCCATTGCCTTTTCCGGCGTCATCGGCTTCGTCGGCCTGATCGTGCCGCACCTGCTGCGCATCCTCATGGGGAACGACTACCGCAAGCTGATCCCCGCCTCCTGTATCGGCGGCGGGCTCTTCCTCTGCGCCGCGGACATCCTCGCCCGCGTACTGCTCTCCCCGCAGGAGCTCCCTGTCGGGATCGTGACCGCCATGACCGGCGCGCCGTTCTTCCTCTGGATCCTCAACCGCAGCAATAAGGCGAAGGTGTAGAATGCTTGAGCTTCGCGACGTTTCCATTGCCTATCCCGGTCACGAGCCGACCGTCAGCGGCATTTCCCTCAGCGTGAACGAAGGGGAGATGCTCGCCCTCATCGGCACGAACGGCAGCGGCAAGACGACCTTGATCCGCGGGCTGACCGGCATTCTTCCGCTGCAGAGCGGCGATATTTTCTTTAAGAATCAGAATCTTAAAGAAATGTCCGCCCGCGAACGCGCCCGCCTGATCTCCGTTGTGCCGCAGGCGGCGAACATTCCTCCGGGCTACACCGTGTACGAGACCGTCGCGCACGGACGGACGCCGTACCTGAATTGGTACGGCAAGCTCGGGGATCACGACAAAGAGGTGATCGACCGCGCCGTCGCGCTGACCGGGCTTGAGGACATTGCCGATAAAGACGTCGGCGCCCTTTCCGGCGGGCAGCAGCAGCGGGTGATCTTCGCCCGCGCCGCCGCGCAGGACTCCCCGGTGATGATCATGGACGAGCCGACCGCCTTCCTGGACCTGCGCTACCAGGTGGAGATGCTGAACCTCGCCCGCGCCTTCTGCCGCGAAGGCAGCTGCGCCATCGTCATCCTGCACGACCTGAACCTCGCCGCCCGCTTCGCGGACCGCATCGCCATTCTCAACGACGGCCGCATCCGTGCCTGCGGAACCCCGCGCGAAGTCCTGACCGAGGCAAC
>CAVCBG010000037.1:0-9000 GCA_963600285.1 Anaerovoracaceae bacterium | reverse complement strand
TTCTTTTCCAACTTATCAATAAAATCCTTCAGCGAATCGGCGTTGAGGTCGTCTACATCCATGTCCTCGAAGTCCATCCACAGCGCATCTTCTTCGTCGTCGCGGTCGGCGTTTTTCTCGTAATCCTGCAGGTCGTCGACGATGCGGAAGCGGGAGAGGTCCATGCCTTCGAGCGGGTTTTTGTGGTCGTGGTGGTGATGATGGCCGCATTCGCATTCGTCATCGTCGTCGTGATCGTGTTCATGCTCGTGGTCGTGGCCGCAGCCGCAATGATCCTCGCCTTCCTCATCTTCCTCGCTGTCCTTCGGGAGCTTTTCCTCGAGGACGGCGATGCAGTGATCCTCGGCTTCCTCGATCTTCTTCTTCAGCGCGGAGGTGAGCTTCGTCTTGGCGGCTTTTTTGCCGGGCATCGGGGGCAGGGCGCCCATCTCAATGGAGACATTCAGCGTGTCAATGGCGTCGTCAATGACGTCCGTGACTTCGCTGTCCATGTCGGAAGCGGCCTCGCCGAGGAGCTCAAGCACATTCACCGAACCGTCGTAGCCGATCTCCTGAATGGAGTTCACCGCCGCGAGCAGCAGGCCGCGGTCAACGCGGTCGAAGTTCTCGAGGATGGCGTAGAGGGCGGGAAGGGCTTCCTTCAATTCCAGCTGGCCGGCGGAGCGGACGGCCTCGAGGCGGATCTCGTCTTCGTCGTGCTCGAGAAGCTCCAGCACGGAGCGGTCCCAGTCATTCTCCAGCGAATGGCGGACGGCGATCAAGCCGGCGCGGAGTTCGTCGAAGTCGTTCCCCGCGAGCAGACGGGTGATCTTTTCCTTCACCGCGGGGTCGTTGGCGTAGGCGTACGCCTGGATCGCGGCAAGGCGGACGGCCTTGCGGTCGTGTTCCAGCAGGCTCTTCAGCGCCTCGCGAAGCCGTTTCGCCGGCAGCGGGATCTTCTCCTCTAACTCCAGGTCGAACATGTACTGCCCGAGCTGATTGACCGCGGCGGTCTGCGCGGGTTCGTAGCGGTCATTGAGGGCGGCGTTCAAAATGCGCGTGCCGGTGTCGCGGTCATCCTCGAAGGAAAGCAGCTCGATCGAAGAACGGCGGACCTCGCCGTCATCGTCCAGAATGCCGATGGAGGCAATCGGGCCGAAGCTGTACATGTACGTCTCGGCGCAGCAGTCCTCAAGCGCGCGGAAGAATGCCCGCTTCTGCTCGACGGACGTGTCATTCAAAACCGTTTCCAGCGCGGCAGCCCGCTCGGCGGAAAGATCCGCCAAAACCTTCATCCGCGCTTTCTCCGCGGAGAACGTCCCGGCTTTCAAATCCTCAAGCGCGTTCTGAAATGTGTATCGTGTATTGGCCATTGTTCCTCAACCCCTTATTTGCCCAGCATAAAAATATCTTTGAACATCACCGCCGCCATCAGTACGATCAGGAGCGTCATGCAGACGCCGTTGAAGGCGGTCTCCACCTTGAGCGGAATTTTCTTCTTGAAAAGCAGCTCCGGCAGCAGGAACAGAATGCGGCCGCCGTCCAGCGCGGGGATCGGGAAGAGGTTCGTCACCCCGAGGCAGACCGCGATCAGCCCCATGAAGTTCAGGCGCGTTGTCCAGCCGGAGCCGGAGTTGCTCGCGGTGCGCTGTACGTTCTCAACGCCCGCCGCTTCTTTCTCTTGGTTGCGTTCCTCAATAATGGCCGCGTTCTCCTCATCAACCTCGGCGGCCTCCTGATAGTAGGAGTACATCCCGACCGGGCCGACGATGGACTCAAGCCCCATCTGAACCTTGCCGGTGATCATCTGCCCGAGGCCGATCAGGTACTGCTTCGTCATGTAAGCCATGCTCTCGAAGCCGCCTTTGACCGCCTCCCACAGGCTCATGTCGTTGACGGCGTACGTGATCAGCACGCCCATCGCGCCCCGGCCTTCGGGGGGATTGGAGAGCGGCGTCACGGTCAGGTCAATCAGCTCACCGTTGCGTTTCACCGTGACCGGGGTCGGCTGATCCATATGATCCTGCAGCGCGGGCGTCACCAATTCGAAGTCGGTGATCTCCGTCTCGCCGATCTTGATCAACTGATCGCCGGGGAGCATCCCCGCCGCCTCGGCAGGGGAGTCCGCCTGGACTTCGTCAAGGATGACGGTCGAATAATCCGGCTTGCCGTACTGCCCCAGCACGATGGAGAAGATCACCGCCGCGGTCAGCAGGTTCATCACCGGACCCGCGAGCAGGACGCAGATCTGCTGCCAGGCGGGCGCGGAACGGAGCGAATTGTCGGAGCCGTCCTCGAATTCCCCTTTCGGGCGGACAAACGCGCCGAAGGGCAGCAGGTTCAAGGTGAACTCGGTCTCCTTCCAGGTGAAGAGTTTGCAGATGCGGGGCGGCAGACCGATCCCGAATTCCTCGACCTCGATGCCGAAGAGTTTTGAAACGAGAAAATGTCCCAGCTCGTGCAGGAACATCATAATCGCGAAGGCTAAAATGAATTGAATGATCAAGAGCATAAATTTCTTTCTCCTCGTAGAATTTTACACTGCTTTACGGGAGTTTCTCCAAGGATTTATATTTTTCTAAACAAGCCGCCCGCGCCCGTGCCTTGACGTTGGCGTTCCCGAGCCAACGGACAGGGTCGCGAACCTCCCGCGGCATGGTTTCATAATCCTGCCAGCGGAGGTACGAGAGCATGGTGTCCTCGATCCAATATTGGAACGCCGTGCCGGGGAACTTCGGCTCATATTGAAGCATGCGCAGATAAAGGGGGACGCCGTCCCCGGCGTCGTGCCAAATGTCGCCGTACGCGAAGTCGAATTCGCCGGCCTTCATCCCATGCTCCAGGAAGTCAAAGGCATCCGCCTCCACGACTTCAATCTTCTCCCCCTGCTCGAACTGCGGGAGGATGTATTGATTGAAAAGGCGGATCGCGGCGGGGTCGCGCTCAACAACGGTGACATGGTCCACGTCCGGCTTGAGGGACGCGAGATAGGGATAATATCCGAGGCCCAGACCGAAGGTCACACACCGTCCGCGCGAAGCGTTCACCGCCGGGCGGATGGTCTCCACCTCGTTCGGGGTGACGAGCATCCATTCACGGCCGTCTTGCAGCACGACGGGATATTCAAAAGCTTCGGGGAAGTACCCCAGCGGCGGGAGTTCGCGGAGCTCATCGTCGACGCGGATATCATCCATGATGAAAGCCTGATACGGCTTATAGGCATCCACGCGCAGCTCCCAGGCCCCGTCCGTGACGTTCGGGAAGCGGATATTCCGATAATAGGGATCGGCGCGGTAGACCGCGGGGTCGAGCGGATGAACGGACGGCGCGAGCCATTCATTGAAGAAAGCTTCGTCGTCCCCGCCGTCGGTCGGGTGCACGCCGCAGGCTTCCGAGAGCAGCAGGAGAAAAGCCTCGTCGGCGGTCAGTCCGCCGATGGCCGCGACTTCACGCACCATCTCCTCGGAAATAAAATCCGCCCGTTCGTTGATGTACAGCGCGTACAGACGGAAAAGGCGGAAGTTGTTTTCACGGATCGTTTCAAGCGTCATGGCCCGAACTTCGTCCCGCGGTTTATTTTGTAATTTCCTCCCAGGAATGGCCTTCGACGCCGTAGAGACCGGCTTTGAGGCATTTCAGGGAGAGGAGGGCGCACTTGATCCGTGACGGACCGAGCGTTTCCAGGCCGAGCAGGTCGAGAATGTCCTGCTTGGTCATGTTCTTGACGTCATCAACCTTCTTGCCGATGATGTCTTCCAGCAGCAGATCCGCGGACGCCTGGGAAATGGCGCAGCCGTGCCCTTCAAAGCGGGCGTCGGTGATGGTTCCGCTGTCGTCAACATTCAGCATAATGCGCAGTTCGTCGCCGCAGCTGGGGTTTTCGTCCTCATAGCTGCAGGAACAGGGTTCGAGCTTTCCGCGGTAGGCGGGATTTTTGTAATGCTCGATGATCATTTCGCGGTACATATCATCCATAACGCGGTTTTCTCCTTTACGAACGGCTTCGGCGCGGGGCGTCAGCCGAAGATTTCATGCACTTTCATCAGCGCCTCGGTCAGGCGGGAGACGTCCTCTTCATTGTTATAGAAGTAGAGGCTCGCGCGGGTCGTGGCGGGGATATTGAAGCGTTCGTGCAGCGGCATGGCGCAGTGATGCCCGGCGCGGACGCAGACGCCTTGGCTGCCGAGAATGTCGGCGACGTCATGCGGGTGGGCGTAATCCAGCGTGAAGCTGACCGCGGAGCCGCGTTCGCCGCTTTCGGGGCCCAGGATATGAAGTCCGGGGATCTTCTTCAGCTCGTCGATCATGTAGCGCGTCAAAGCGTCCTCATGGGCGGCGATATTTTCCATGCCGATATTGTTCAGGTAGTCAATGGCGGGGCCGAAGCAGACTTCTTCCGCGATGGACGGGGTCCCGGCCTCGAACTTATACGGCAGCTCGTTGCAGGTGAAGGAACGCAGATGGACTTTGCCGATCATGTCGCCGCCGCCGAGGAAGGGCGGCATTTCATTCAGGATCGCCTTCTTGCCGTAGAGGATGCCGAGGCCGGTCGGGCCGAGCATCTTGTGCGCGGAGAAGACGAGGAAGTCAACATCCAGCGCCCGGACATCCACAGGCAGGTGCGGCACCAATTGCGCGCCGTCCATCAGGAAGAGGGCGCCGGCTTCGTGCGCTTCTTTGATCATCTCCGCGATCGGCGGGATGGTGCCGAGGACGTTCGACATACCGGTGACGCAGACGAGCTTCGGCTTCTTCGTGCGCAGCAGCTCGCGGTAGACATCCAGATCCAGCGTGAAGTCATCCTTCACCGGGATGAATTCCAAATTGATGCCGCGGCGGGCAGCGAGGATATGCCACGGGACGAGATTCGCGTGATGCTCCATCTCGGTCAGAATGACGGTATCCCCCGACCACAGCGAAGCTTCGCCGTAGGTGCGGGCGACAAGGTTGACGGCCTCCGTGGCGTTGCGGGTGTAAATGATCTCGCTCGTGGAGGCGGCGTTGATGAAGGCGCGCACCTTCTCGCGGGTGGCTTCGGTGGCTTCGGTCGCCGTTTCGGAGATGGCATACACGCCGCGGTGGACGTTCGCGTTGAAGTGCTCGTAATACTCGCGTTCGAGGTCAATGACGGACTGCGGTTTCTGGCTGGTCGCGCCGGAATCCAGGTAGCAGATGCGGCGGCCGTGTTCGGTCACATCGCGCAGGAGCGGGAAGTCGCGGAGGATGGCGTTGGTGTCAAGCATGCGGCTTATCCTCTCGTGTTCGGACGGACGCTGGGGGAGTTGACCGGGTACCACAGAATGTGATCCGGGACCATCCAGCCGTCGGTCAGATAGACATTCGCGCGGAACTGCACGGCGACCATCTTCTGGTCCACCTGCACGACGATCCCGCGGATCCATCCGTGGAGGCGTTCGCCTTTGCGTTCGTAGTCGCAGTTCACTTCGACGATGTCGCCGACTTCGTATTGGTCTTTATAACTTGAGTCGCGGAGAGGGGGCGTTGAATGAGACATAACTTAATTCTCCTGCATTTTCATTCCGATCTTTTCCTGCAGTTTCCCGCGGATCGGAGAATAGGTAACAAGATTGAGGATCGTGTCGAAGAATCCCTGCACGATCAGGCGTTCGGCTTCTTGGAGCGGGATGCCGCGGCTGGTCAGATAGAAGACCTGGTCGGGGTCGATATCCGCGACGGTGGTGCCGTGCGAACACTTCACGTCGTCGGTGACGATCTCAAGGCCCGGCTTGGTGTTGACCCGCGCGTTCTCGGAGAGGAGCAGGTTCTCGTTCTTCTGGTAGCCGTCCGTCTTGTCCGCGGCGGGGTCGACGTAAATCATGCCTTCCCAGTCGGCGCGGGAGCTTCCCGTCAGCGCGCCTTTATACAGCAGGTTGCTGTAGGTATGCGGGACGATGTGGTCCTGGCGCGTCAGCATGGTCATCTTCTGTTCCTTATTCGGGAAGTAGAGGCCGTAGATCACGGCGGAGGAATTCTGTCCCGCCAGGCAGACATCCAGGCTGTCGCAGACTTCGGCGCTGCCGAGTTCGCAGATGTTCCAATGGAAGTCGCCGCTTTCGTCAACCACGGTGCGCTTCCGCAGCATGGAGACGGTATTCGGGCCGAGGTCCTGCACTTCATTCAGGACGAGATGCGCGTGCTTGCCGACGGAGCAGTAAACCACGACGGCGCAGCGGTTCGCGGCGGACTGCCCGCGGGAGTGAAGGTTGACGGTCACGACACCGGAGGCGTCGTCTTCCATGACGATGAAGACCTTCAACGCGGCGGCTTTGTCCGCTTCGGAGAGAATGACGTCGAGCAGATACTCGCGCTTCTGGCACATCTTCTTCGGGATGACGAGGACGACGGTTTCCTTCGCCTGCGGCAGCAGCTCCTTCGCGAAGGGATCGGCCGCGTCGGCCTCCTCGAAGGACTTGAGTTTCTCCGCTAGATCCGGGCGGGAAGCGAGGGCGCCGCTCAGGTTCGTGAAGAGCGTGCCGCGCTGTTCCGCTTTCGGGCAGAGGAAGACGGACTGACGGCCGTTATCCCAAATGTAATGGGCGCAGAGGTCGTCCGCGTGTTTTTCGGTGGTGATTTTCTCGAGCGCGCTCACGGAGGCATCGCAGCCCTTCAGCGCGTCCGTGAACTCGGATAAAGTCTTATTGATATCGTTTTTCATCATTTCACCTCTATCCGATCGAGTTGGTCATCTGCAGCTGGATGAGGCGGTTCATCTCGACCGCGTATTCCATCGGCAGCTCTTTGACGAGCGGTTCAATGAAGCCGGAGACGACCATTGAGGTCGCGTCCTCTTCGCTCAGACCGCGGCTCATCAGGTAAAACAGCTGTTCCTCGCCGACCTTCGAGACGGATGCCTCGTGGCCGATGGAGACGTGCTCTTCCTCAATATCCATGGTCGGGTAGGTATCGGAGCGGGAGATCGGGTCAAGGATCAGCGCGTCGCAGACGACGTTCGCCTTGGCGTTCTCCGCGCCGGGCATGACCTTCACCAAACCGCGGAACGAGGACTGCCCGCCGTTCTTGGAAAGGGACTTCGAGATCACGCGGCTCGTGGTGTTCGGCGCGAAATGCACCATCTTCGAACCGGCGTCCTGAATCTGGTTGGTGCCGGCGAAGGCCATGGAGAGCATCTCGCCGTGGGCGCCCTCTTCCATCAGGTAGCAGGCGGGGTATTTCATCGTCACGCGGGAGCCGAGGTTGGAGTCGACCCATTCCATCGTGCCGTTGGCGAAGACCTTCGCGCGCTGGGTGACGAGGTTATAGACGTTGGTGGACCAGTTCTGAATGGTCGAATAGCGGACGCGGGCGCCGCGCTTGACGACGATCTCGATCACGCCGGAGTGGAAGGAGTTCGCGGTGTACGCCGGGGCGGTGCAGCCCTCGACGTAATGCACGTAGGAGCCTTCGTCGGCGATGATGAGCGAACGCTCGAACTGCCCGACGTTGGCCATGTTCATGCGGAAATACGCCTGCAGCGGCAGCTCCACATGCACGCCCTTCGGGACGTACACAAATGAACCGCCGGACCACACCGCGCCGTTCAGGGCGGCGAACTTATTGTCGGTGTAAGGCACCACGGTGCCGAAGTATTCCTTGAAGAGGTCGGGATAGAGGCGGAGGCCGTCTTCAATCGAGACGAAGATGACGCCCTGCTTCTGCAGCTGTTCCTGAATGCTGTGATAGACCATCTCGGACTCGTACTGCGCGCCGACGCCGGCGAGGAACTTCTGTTCGGCTTCCGGGATGCCCAGCTTGTCGAAGGTGTTCTTGATCGTGTCCGGGACGTCGTCCCAGCTCTTCTCGGATTTCTCCGTCGGGCGGACGTAGTACACCAGATGATCGAGGTCGAGGTTGGAAACATCCGGGCCCCAGTTCGGCATCGGGCGCTTGCGGAAGTGCGCGAGGGACTTCAGGCGGTAGTCGAGCATCCACTGCGGCTCGCCCTTCATCGCGGAGATCTGGCGGACGACTTCCTCATCCAGACCTTCCTTGGTCTTGAAGACCGAGACGTCGGGATCCTGAAAGGCGTAGGCCTCGTTGCTCGCCTCGAGATCGTCGAATTGATTTTTGTTGATTTCGGTCATGCGCAGCCGCCTTATTTCTCGGACTTCTCCAAATCCTCACGGATCCAGTCGTAACCCTTTTCCTCAAGCTCAAGCGCGAGCTCCGGGCCGCCGTCGCGGACGATGTGCCCGTCCATCATGACATGGACGGCGTCCGGCTTGATGTAGTCCAGCAGGCGCTGATAATGCGTAATGACGAGGACGCCCATGCCGTTTTCTTTGACGAGCATGTTCACGCCTTCGGAGACGATCCGCAGGGCGTCAATATCCAGACCGGAGTCAATTTCGTCGAGGATGGCGATGTCCGGCTTCAGAACGGCCATCTGCAGCACCTCGGTGCGCTTCTTCTCACCGCCGGAGAAGCCGTCGTTCAGGTAACGGCCCGCGAAGGCGGAGTCCATCTTCAGCGCGGCCATCTTCTCGCGGAGCATCTTGCGGAATTCGGGAACGGGGATGCCGTGGTCTTCCGGGTTGCGGGCTTTGCGCTGGGTATTGAGCGCGGTGCGGAGGAAGTTCGCCACGGTGACGCCGGGGACGGCGACAGGGTACTGAAGCGCGAGGAACAGACCGGCGTGAGAACGCTGATCCGGCGTCCAGTCATTGATGCGCTCGCCGTTCATCAGAATGTCGCCCGAGGTCGGACGGTAGGCGGGATGTCCCATGATGGTGTAAGACAGGGTCGATTTCCCGGTGCCGTTCGGGCCCATGATCGCGTGGATCTCGCCCTTCGGGACGGATAATGAGAGGTTTTCGATGATATTTTTATCGTGAACGGTGACGCACAGATTTTTGACTTCCAATCCTGTCATTCTTTACTCCCGATCATGTGTTCATGATCTTGATGATTATATTCTTCTACAGGCACACCGAGACGAAGGCCCGGTAGTCCCCATATACCACACCATTATATCACGCTCTGTTTCGAAACACGCCGGAGGGG
>CAVCBG010000036.1:0-9157 GCA_963600285.1 Anaerovoracaceae bacterium | reverse complement strand
CTGTCCGACCGCCTGAATCACTCCCTGAGCAGCCGCGCGGATTACGCTTACGGCTCGTATGGGGAGAAGTACGCGGCTTACATTGAATACAATCTGGAAGGCAACCGCGACCCGGAGCACCCGACCCGGGCGATGATGGATGTGGAGTCGAACGACTATCCCTTCTATGAATTCTGGTTCCCGTACACCGAAAGCCCGATGTACACCGACTGGGGCATCCTCTGCTACGGCGGCGACTGGTACATGCCGATGCGCCTCTCCGTGGATATCGACCCCGACCCGGATGTCACGAACATCGTCTACACCGACCGCACCTACCGTTCGCAGTCCAATTACGACGAGGAGAAGGGATACCTCCGCAGCTTCGGGTATTCCATCATCGACAGCAAGCTGTTTTACTTCTACCAGAAGGAAGACGGCTACGGCATCTCAATCGGCCTCGAGGACTACGACCTCGGCTTTGACGACATTCCCTTCGGCTACATCGGGGAATACACGGAAATGAATCCCTTCTACTCCGACGACCTGATCACCTTCTTCGGCCACCGGGACGGCAGATGGTATTACGTAGAGTTGACATTGAATGAGGATCTTTACAACGGCTGGTATTACGGCCGGTAAAGACCGGAAAGAGAACCCGCATGACGAAACCCGAAATCTCTGTAGTCATTCCCTTTTTGAACGAGGAAGACAACCTGCCGCTCATCACCGCGGCGCTTGAGGAATACGTGCCGACGCTCGGCGTACCCGTTGAAGTCGTCTTCGTCAATGACGGCAGCACGGACGGCTCCCGTGAATGGCTGGAGCAGGCGGAGTTCAAAAATTACACCGTCAAGCTCGTCAACTTCTCCCGCAACTTCGGCTCCCACGCCGCTGTCCGCGCCGGCTTCGTGAACGCGTCCGCGGATAACTGCGTATGGCTCGGCGCCGACATGCAGGAACCGCTGGAGATCATCGGCAAGGGCTATCAGCTCGTGCAGGAAGGTTACGACCTCGTCCTCGTGCAGAAGAATCAGGTCAAGGTCTCCAAATCCGAAGAGACCTTCTCGCGGCTCTACTCCGCGATGATCCGCAAATGGGCGATCCCCGGCTACCCGGAGAAGGGCGTGAACACGATCTTCTTCAATAAGAAAGTCAAGGACAACCTGAACGCCAACCCCGAGCTGAACTCCTCCGTCGTGCTGCAGGTCATCTCGCTCGGGTTCAAGCAGACCGTCATCAACATGAACTACAACGAGCGGGCCAAGGGACAGTCCAAATGGACCTTCGCGAAGAAGCTGAAGCTGCTGATTGACTCGTTCGCGGCCTTCTCCTTCTTCCCGATTCGAATGGTGTCGGTGATCGGCTTCATCTTCGCCTTCATCGGCGCGCTGATGGCGCTGGACCTCGTGATCGTCAAGATCTTCAACATCCGCCCCGTCACCCTGGGCTGGCCGACGCTCATCAGCGTACTGATGCTCGGCTTCGGCATCACGAACATTTCTCTCGGCGTGATCGCGGAATACCTGTGGCGCACTTTGGACGCCGCGCGGAACCGCCCGGTTTACATCATCGAGAGCGTGGAAAACATCAAGGAATAAAATCCCGGCGCGGTCTCCGTCCCGGTTTTTGGAGTAAGAATTATGATCAATATTGTGCAGATCGGTTACGGCTATTGGGGCACGAATGTCGCCCGCAACCTTGTGCAGTCGAAGGAGACGAACCTCGTCGCCCTTTCCGACATGTCGCAGGCCCGATTGGACGCCGCGAAGGCCGTCTACGGCCCGGCGATCTCGGATTACACCACCGACTATGACAAATACCTGAACGACCCGTCCATTGACGCGTTCGCGCTGGTCATTCAGACGGAGCCGTCCTTCGAGATCGCGAAGAAGATCCTCAAGGCGGGGAAGAACCTTTTCATCGAGAAGCCGATGGCCTCCAACACGGAGCGCGCCATTGAGCTGAACCGCCTCGCGCATGAGAACCACGTCGTGCTGCATGTGGACCACATCATGATGTTCCACCCGATCATCCGCTACATCAAGAATATGTACGACACCGGCTCGCTCGGCGACCTGATTTACTTCGACATCTCCCGCATGAACCTCGGCCCGATCCGCCGCGACGTCAACGCCATGCTCGACCTTGCCGTGCATGACCTCGCCGTCATTGACTACATCTCCGGCGGGAAAGAGCCCTACCATGTCGAAGCCATCGGCGAGAAGCATTACGGCAGCCAGGAGACGCTGACCTACCTGACGCTCAAATACGACGGCTTCCTCGCGCACGTCAAATCCAGCTGGATCTCCCCCATCAAGGAACGCCGCACGATGATCGGCGGCACGAAGAAGATGGTCATCTTCGACGATATGCGCACCGTGGATAAGCTCACGATCTACGACCAGGGCATTGTTGAGACCGGGGAGGAATACGGCCTTTACGAATTCAAGGCGCGGACCGGCGACATCACCATCCCGTACATCCCGCAGGAAGACGCCCTCCGCAACTCTATTGAACACTTCGCCGGATGCGTCCGCGACGGTCACGAATCCATCGCGAACGGCGATCACGGCATCAAGATCATCCGCATTTTGGATGAGGCCAAGCGCAAGCTGGCCGAGACCCGCTGAACGGAAAGGAAGGACAGATTATGAGAAAAGTTCCGATCATGAAACCGTATTTCGATGACGAAGAGGCGAAAGCCGCCGCCGAAGCGCTTGCTTCCGGCTGGGTCGCGCAGGGTCCCCGCGTCGCCGAATTTGAAAAGCTTGTCGCCGCGCATGAAGGCTGCGCCTTCGGCGTCGCCACGACGAACTGCACCACCGCGCTGCACCTGCTGATGGTCGGCATGGGCTTCGGTCCGGGGATGGATATCCTCGTGCCGTCCTTTACCTTCGTCGCCACCGGCAACGCCGTTGAGTACACCGGCGCCAACGCCATCCTCGTGGATGTCAACCCGCTGACGTTCAATATTGACGTCACCAAGCTCGACGCCTTCGTGGCGGAGCACTACACCGAACGCGACGGCAAATGGATCAACCCGAAGACCGGCAACGTCCTCTCCGGCATCGTCCCCGTCAACGAATTCGGTCTGTGCGCCGACATCCCCGCGGTGAATGCCTTCGCCGCCCGCTACGGGCTGAAGGTCATTGAAGACTCCGCCTGCGCGCTGGGCGCGAAGATCGGGGACACCCATCAGGGCGGGTTCGGCAATCCGTCGGCCGTCAGCTTCCATCCGCGCAAGTCCATCTCCACCGGGGAAGGCGGCATGGCCTTGATCAACGATCCCAAGCTCGCGGAGCATGTCCGCCAGCTGCGTTCGCACGCCGCGTCCGTTTCCGAAGTCCAGCGCAACGCCGGCAAGGGCTACCTGCTGCCGGAGTATAACGAGCTCGGCTTCAACTACCGTATGACGGACATTCAGGGCGCCATCGGCTGCGCGCAGATGAAGAAGCTTGACTACATCACCGAACGCCGCGCGGAGCTTGCCCACCGTTACGACAAGCTGCTCCCGCAGGCCGTGCCGTACGTCCGCACCCCGACCGTCCCGGAAGGGTACACCCACATCTATCAAACCTACTGCACCATGGTCATTCCCGAAGCCGTGCATTGCGCCACGGTCGACGAGGCGAATGCCTTCCGCAATGAGTGGATGGACCGCCTGGAGCAGAACGGCATCGCGACCCGCCAAGGCACCCACGCCCTGCATACGCTCGGCTACTACGTCAAGAAGTACGGCTTCAAGCACGAAGACCTCCCCGGCGCGTACGCCTGCGACCGCCTGTCCCTTGCCATCCCGCTCTTCGTTGAGATGACCGACGACGATCAGGATTACGTCATCGAGCAGATGGCTTCCATCGCGAAGGATCTTCTCCGCTGAGACCGCGCCCGAGACTTCGCTGAAGTCTCGCCGATAGCATGAATAACAAACGCCCGCCGAATTTGGCGGGCGTTGTGTTTTATATTGTTACCGAATGATCAGAGATCGGCTTCGACATCGAAGCTCTCGACGCCGAATTCGTCGGTCACGACCTCTTCCTCTTCCTCTTCGGTCGTCGCGATGGAAACGAACTCACTCATGTACGCTTCCTCCGGAAGGCCGGCGAGGTAGGCCGGGAGATTGATCACGATGCCGTCCATATTGTAAGGCAGGGTGAGGGTGACGGGGATCGTCACTTCATCATCGCCCTTTTCCTTGGTGACGACGAGTTCCATCTCGAACTTCTGGCCCATGCAGGTCGCCATGCCGCGGTCCTTCTTGCTCAGCTTCGCGATGCGTTCGCCGTTGACATTGACGGTGATCTTGTGCATGGCGGTGATTTCCTCGCCGTTGTACTCAATCGTCTTGTTGTCAAGGTAAATCGTATGTCCGCGGCCGATGATGAACATCACGACGCAGATCGCCAGGAGAATCACAAGAGCGCCGATGCGGTACAACCAAGTTTTGTTTTTCATTTGCTCTCCTCCAATTTCTGCTCCGCGGCAAGCTGCTGGCCGATGAGGCTCTTCTGCTTGCGTTTCTTGGTTTCATACATCACAAGCGCGACGGTAATGACGGCGTAGGAGACGAACACTCTGAAGTACTCACCGATCATAGTGTCGCCGGTGATAACGCTGCCCGCCTTCGGCGCGACGATGAACATCGTGTGGAAGAGGATAACGCCGAGGAAGACGTTGCCGATGGAGGCTCTGTCAACCGAGGCACCGCCGACAAGCAGCGCCGCGATACAGAACATACCGATCTGGGAATGCGCGGAATAGGTCGCGATGTTGCCCATGTTCTGCAGGTAGATGACCATACCGAAGCCCGCGAGAACGGTGGAGATGACGATGGAGATGATTCTGGTGCGCTCAACATTGATGCCGGCGTCTCTGGCGACTTCCATATCCTGACCGACAGCGCGCATATCCTGACCGAGCTTGGTCTTGCGGAACCAGATGATGAAGAGGCACAGGATGCCGATGACGATGAAGGTCATGACAGGGATCTTGACGCCGCCGATATTGAGGGCGATGACATCGTCAAGCGAGTGGCGCATGTTCAGCAGGGAGACGGTGTTGCGGATACCGTAGCCGCGGGGCAGCTTGATGGTGGTGTGCTTGATCGGGATGATCGCGCCCATCATGTAGAGGACGATCAGCTGATAGACACCGTTGATGAAGAAGCTGATAATGTAGCTCGTGATCATCTCGCGGCCCTTCGCGCGGTTCAGGATCTCGCCGCAGAGGGTGCCGAGGGCGATTGAGAACGGAATGGAGACGATCATCGCGAGGATGATGCCGGGGATGCCCCAAATCTGCCAGTCCGCCACGAAGATCAACGCGATTTCGGCCGCCATCGCGCCGAGCGTCATACCGAAGTTAAGACCCATACCGGCCATAACAGGGATGAGCAGCGCCATGATGAGGAAGATGTTTCTCCCCATACGGGTGACGATCTCATTGAGCAGGTAGCTCATGGAGAAGCCGGAGATCGGAATGCACACCGCGCAGATCAGGATGAACATGAGGGGAACGGAGTTGTTTCCCAAGAATGTCAGGAATTTATTTTCTTTTTTCATTTCGAGCCCTCCGTCTTTCTGGTCAGAGCGTAA
Organism: Anaerovoracaceae bacterium; assembly: GCA_963600285.1. Lineage (GTDB taxonomy): Bacteria > Chloroflexota > Anaerolineae > Anaerolineales > Anaerolineaceae > Flexilinea. The sequence continues at coordinate 3,581 of CAVCBG010000036.1, read as the reverse complement.
AGGATCATACCGTTCGATACGATAATACGGATAACCTCACTCATATCCATGTGGATCGCGTTGTTCATGATGGTAGGCGTCATGGTGACGATGCCCTGGTAGAGGAACGTACCGATAATGACGTTCGCGATGGATGCTTTGTTGACGGATGCGCCGCCGATAAGGATCGCGGACACGGCAGGCAGCGCCATGTAGAACGGCGCCATGTAAAGCTGGACAAAGCCGAAGCCCTGTTCGTAAACCAGAATGCCGATCGCGGCGAGCCAAGTGGACATCACAACGGAGAGCAGTCTGATCTTATCAACGTTGACGCCGGCAGCGCGGGCGAAGGTCGGGTTGGAGCCGACAGCGGTCATCGCGGTACCGGTCTTGGTGTGGAGGAAAGCCCACATCGCGAAGGCGAGGATCGCGAAGAACAGCAGCGTGCCGGTCGGGATGGAGAGGTTGCCGATGTTGATCGGGAGGATGTTCGCGAGGACTTTATCAAAATAGCCTTCGAGGGAGATCGTGGTACGGAGACCCTTGCCGGAAAGACCCCAAACCATGGTCGCGTTCTTATACGGCAGGAGCAGCCACATCATGCACATGAAGGAGACGGAGGAGAAGCCGACGTAAGTGGCAATCATCATTTCGCCGCCCTTGATCTTGTTGAGCAGCCAGCCGTAGCCCGCGCCGAGAACCAGCGCGAACGGGGTCGCGATCACAATGGCCATGACGAAGCTCATCGCGCCGGTGAAGCCGAACTCCATGGAGAGCGTCGCGCCGAGCAGGCCGGAGATGATGCCGAGCGGCAGACCGAAGTTCAGGCCGCAGCCGGAGTGGATCATCGGAACCATCGCGAGGACCATGACCGCGTTCCAGCTGAAACGGTTGATGGTGTTCGTAATCTGCGTGAAGAAGTCAACGCCGACAATCGGAGCGGCGATAAAAAGCAGCAGCAGGAACGCCGCGATGATCAATCTCGGCAGACCGAAGGAATCGACAAGGGATTTCACTTTCGTGCCGAAGGTGCTTTTCTTTTCCAATTCTTTATTCATTCTGCCCACCTCACTTTACCTGGCTGACCATCAGAAGGCCGAATTCCTCGGACGGACTGTCAGCCGGAAGGATACCGGAAACCTTACCGCCGGAAATGATCGCGATTTCATCGCAGACCTGGCGGAGCTCCTCGAGTTCCGAGGAGATCATGACAACCGTGACGCCGTATTCGCGGTTGAACTTCTTGAGCGCGTTGAGGACCAACGCCTTCGCGCCGACGTCAATACCGCGGGTAGGCTCGGAGACGAAGAGGAACTTCGGCTCAAGGGCGAACGCCTTGGCAAGGCAGACCTTCTGCTGGTTGCCGCCGGAGAGCTCTCTCGCCTTCTGCTTGGAGCCGGTGCACTTGATCGCGAGCTCGTCGATGTATTTATTGGTCACGTCGCCGATCGCCTTTTCATCTCTCCAGTTGATGAGGCCGCCCAAGTATTTCTTGACGAACTTGTTCTGAACCTGCATCGCGGGGAAGGCGATGTTCCATTCCAACGACTCGTCGAGCAGCAGGCCGACGCCGCGGCGGTCTTCGGAGACGAACGCGATTTCGGAGTCGAGGCATTTTCTCGGGCTGTTGAGCGGAATTTTCTTCCCCTCAAAAGTGACTTCGCCGCCCGCTTCATAGAGGCCGGTGATGCCGTTCGGAATACCGAGCTTGCCCTGGCCGGCAAGGCCGCCGATGCCGAGGATCTCGCCTTCCTTGACGTCAAGGGTCACGTTGCGGACGGTTTCGCCGGGCATATCGACCCAGAGGTTCTTGATGGACATCGCGACCTTGGCATCGCTGAAGTCACGGATTTCGTGGGCGGCGGTGTTATCAACATTTCTGCCGACCATCCACTTCGTGATATCGTTGACGTTGGTATCTTTCGCGGGGACGTCCTGGACGACGTTGCCGTCACGCATGACGACGACGCGGTTGCAGACGGAAAGGATTTCATGCAGTCTGTGGGTGATGAAGATCACCGCGATGCCCTTCTCGGACATGCTGCGGATGGAGTCGAGCAGCGCTTCCGCTTCCTTCTCGGTCAGAACGGCGGTCGGCTCATCCAGGATCAGGAGCTTGAGCTGATCTTTGCTCAGCTCTCTCGCGATTTCGGTGAACTGCTTATGGCCGACCGGCATTTCGCTGATCGTCATGTGCGGGTCAATGGAGAAGCCCATTTTCTCGATCGCGTTCTCGGCGCGGCCGGTGATCTCGTTGTAGTCGAGGGTGTTGAGTCTCTTCCCGAAAATCTCGGAAATGACGTTATGCTTTGTCGGCTCTCTGTTCAGCACGATGTTCTCGGCGGCGGTGAAGCCCGGAATCAAGGAGAATTCCTGGTGCACCATGCCGATGCCGGCGGCGAGCGCGTCAAAAGGTGTATTAAATGTTACTTTCTCTCCGTTGAGAAGGATGTCGCCGCCGTAACCGCCGGTGTCTCTGATGACATCCATGCCGAAGAGAATTTTCATGAGGGTGCTCTTGCCGGCACCGTTCTCGCCGCAAAGGCCGAGAACTTCGCCCTCGCCGAGCGTGATATTAATATCAGAAAGGACCTGAGTTCCGAAGAAGTCCTTCTTTATGTTTTTCATCTCCAATAGCGGAGCGTCGCTTTTGCCCATAATACAATTCCTGTATTCTTCTTACTTATCCGATCGTTCTGCGACAGCAGAAAAAAGCTTCCCGCAGTGCAGAGGTTCGTTCCCGACGTTTTGGACTGATCGGCGGGAGAAAACCCCTGCCCTGCGGCACGTATTCATTAAGATCATCCATGATCGGCAGCTTGATAAAAAACATGGGGGAGAGGAAAACCTCCCCCCCTCTTTTCAAAGTTCAATTATTTGATGGTGAAGTACTTTTCCGGAACTTCAATCTCGGTGTTGCCCATGAACTTGCCCGGGTTGCCCATGATGTAGGTATCCTGATAGACAAGGTAGACATTGTCGAGTTTCACACCGGTGTCGGCGTTGACGTAGTTGGAACCGTTCCAAGTGGCGTCGCCGGAGAACTCTTCGTAAGCCTTCACGAGATCGTCGATGTCATCCAGTTCGGATTCGCCGTTGATGACGTTGAGAGCGTGCTGAGCAAGACCGGCAGACTGGACATAGCCGTAGGAGACAGCCCAGGTACCGAAGCGGCCTTCACCGCCCTTTTCGACGATAGCGGATTCAACCTTAGCAAGGATCTTGGCGAAGTCGCCGGCTTCCTCGGTGAGGTCGAGGCCGAGAGCGCCAGGATAGCCCATGAGCGGGGACGGAAGGTCAGCTTCGATGAAGTAGCCGCCGTACTCGAGCAGCTGCTTCAGCAGCGGTTCGGTGTGGGCATCGTTGGTGCAGAAGTAAGCGGAGTTCTGACCGTACTTCTCAATCCATTCCGGAGCCTTTTCGAGGATGTAGGCCTGAGCGCCGGCAACACCGACATCGGAGGTCGGATCCGGAGCGGTCTCGAGGACGAAGGTCATGCCGAATTCTTCGCAGGCAGCCTGCATAATGGCAACACGGCGGGACATGGTCTCATAGGACATGTGGCGCGGGAAGGAGATGTGGACGAAGGTATCGCAGCCGAG